>PKXK01000253.1:0-4420 GCA_003132325.1 Acidobacteriaceae bacterium | reverse complement strand
ATGATGCGCTCGCCATGATCGCTGCCCGCCATCACCCCGGTCAGGTAAATGGCGCGCACTTCAAAATCTCTTGCCACCGGCACCGTTTTCTCTACAATGGGCGATTCCAGAATTCCGGGGATGACGATCTGCTCTCCGGATTTGAGGAAGACTCCCTTACGGTCGTGGTTGGCGGCGCGGATGGCTTCGGCCAGTTCCGATGAGGTGAGGTATTTTGTCCGCTTCAGATTCTTGCGCGCCACCGACGGAATGCTGTCACCGCGCTGGGCGACATAAAGCGCCGAACCGGGCGGCGCAATAACCGAGACAGGCGCCGCGGGTTCGAGCTTTTTGGCGGCATTCGCTTTCACCTGTACCAACTGGACGCCGTGTGGATTTTGTACTCCGGCGGCAGGCAGAGAAAACAGAGAAAACAGGCCTAAGCCGGCCAGAGCCAGGGGGAACAGGGAAGCAGGGCTTGGGAACGAGGGTCCAGCCGTCGAATATCGGGACAAAGGCATTCTCCGAGTTTAATTCTCTTTACCGATTTTGGGCTGGCGGTAGTCTTGGCCGCCAGTTACGTCCGGCCAGCGCACTACCGGACATTGGGCGCCGGGGTGGTTTTGGGGCGCAAAGTAAAGTTCCCGCAGTCTGCAAACTATTGCTCTTGGGGAAACTGTGGGGAACTCGACCCGCCGCCCCGGAGGCAGGCTAGCTGCATCTAAAACGATGAGAAGTGGGGGATTAACGGTTGCCCGGAGGATGGCTAGCGGCTTGCACAAGGTAGGGAACCGTTGAGGGAGTGCGGCTTCCTCCCAAGCGGTCACCGAGTGACAAAATGAGCAGTTTTCCAGAAAGACTGCAGGTCCAGGAAAGGAAATCGGGGCCCGAAGCGATGAGAACGAACCTTGCAACCGTGCTTGACCCTAGCCGCCGCAGCAACGACGCCCGTGACTTTGAGTCATCCCTACGCCGCAAGATCGTGGGGCAGGACCAGGCGATCGAAAAGGTGGCGGAGATTTACCAGATGTTTCTGGCCGGGCTGAACGCTCCGGGCCGTCCCGTGGGCAACCTGCTGTTCCTGGGGCCGACCGGCTCCGGCAAGACGCGGGTAGTGGAAGCGGTGGCCGAGTCGCTGTTTGGCGACGCGCGGGCCTGCATCAAGATCGATTGCGCCGAGTTCCAGCATTCGCACGAGATTGCCAAGCTGATCGGCTCGCCTCCGGGATACCTGGGACACCGCGAAACCCATCCGCTGCTGACGCAGGAAGCGCTCAACCAGTGGCACACCGAAAAACTGAAACTGTCGATCCTGCTGTTCGACGAAATCGAGAAGGCTTCCGACTCGCTCTGGCAACTGTTGCTCGGAATCCTGGACAAGGCCACGCTGACCCTCGGCGATAACCGGCGCGTGGATCTTTCGAGTTGCATCATCATCATGACCTCGAACCTGGGCTCCGCCGAGATGAACGGATTGGTGGATGGCGGCTTGGGTTTTGCGCCCAAGGCCGTGCAGGTGGATGACTCGCTCGACGACAAGATTAGCCGCTCGGCGGTGGATGCGGCGCGGCGCAAGTTTGCGCCCGAGTTCATGAACCGCATCGACAAAGTCGTCGTGTTCAAGACGCTGCGTCCCGAAGATCTGCGGCAGATTCTAGAAATCGAATTGGGGATGGTGCAGCAGCGGGTGCTGATGGCGGCGGGCGCGCACCAGTTCGTGTTCAACTGCACACCGCAGGTCAAGACCTTCCTGCTCGCGGAAGGCACCGATCCGAAGTACGGGGCGCGGCACCTGAAGCGGGCGATCGAACGCCATCTGGTGTTTCCGCTCGCGAACCTGGTGGCGACCGGACAGGTGAAGCTGGGAGATTTTGTCCGCGTCGATTTGCTGGGCGAGAACAAGCTCACCTTCGTAAAAGAAGCGGAAGGCGCGATGGTGCCGGTTCTGCTCGAGCGCTACGGGGCGGCTGCGGCCATGCCCGCGGCAGCGTCCGCCAGAGCGGCGCGTCCGGTGATCCAGCGCAAGGAGTTTGGCGCCGGACTGCCCAACGACAATAAGTAACTCAAGTTGCTGGTAGGTAGGGACACCGCGTTGGGCGGTGTCCTTTTTTATTTGGGCCCTTTCACCCGCGGACGCAAGACGAACCGTGCGATTCCCTGTGCTGGTCGCCCGAGGCCGCATTCCCAGGTGTAAAATCCTCTCACTGCAAGAAAGGGGTAGCCATGGCAACATCGACTTTGGAGACCGTCTCCGCGTACCAATACTTGAAATTCGAACGCGAAGGAACTCTGGCGGTGGTCACGCTCAACCGTCCGAACCGGCGCAACGCGCTCTCGCTCGATCTCATGCGCGAGTTGATCGACTGTCTTTCCGCCATTGGCCGCGATCGCGAGATTCATGCCGTCATCCTGGCAGCCTCGGGAAACGTCTTTTGCGCGGGCCACGATCTGGCCGAAATGACGGGCAAGAACATCAATGATTACCGGCAGATCTTCGATATTTGCACCGACCTGATGATGAAGATCCAGTCCATTCCGCAACCGGTGATTGCCGAGGTGCAGGGAACCGCAACCGCTGCGGGCTGCCAACTGGTGGCCACCTGCGATCTAGCCATCGCTTCCGACAAAGTGGGGTTTGCCACACCCGGAGTCAAGATTGGATTGTTCTGCACCACGCCGATGGTAGCGCTCAGCCGCGCCGTCGGGCGCAAACGCGCCTTGCAGATGCTCCTCACCGGAGAGATGATCGACGCTGCAACCGCTGCCGACTGGGGATTGGTGAACCTGGTCGTCCCGGCCGAGTCGTTGGCGCAGGAAACCCGTAAGCTGGCCCAGAAAGTAGCCAGCGCCAGCACGCTGACCATCGCTCTGGGCAAGCAGGCGTTCTACACGCAGATCGATCTCGACCAGCCCAAGGCCTATGCCTACGCGAAAGAAGTCATGAGTATGAACTCGCTCGCGGCCGACGCCCAGGAAGGCATGACCGCTTTTCTTGAGAAAAGGCCGCCGTGCTGGGCGGGACGCTAGCAAGCGTATTTGCGTGGCGGTTTGACCTCCCGGTCCGGGCAGGTGTACGTTGATTTCGTCTCTGACCATTGCTTTTTCGCAAGCGTTTACAAGACCTCATTTCTGATAAGGAGTCCTTGCCATGTTTGTGCGACTGGTTGAAGTGAAAACGAAGCCCGGAAAGGCCAAAGAAGTTTGCAACACGCTCCACGACAAAGTGCTTTCCACCTTGAAAGCGCAGCCCGGTTTTGTGGATGAAATTGTGCTCGTGTCCGACCCAGACGGCATCCTGGCCATGAGCTTCTGGAAGACGAAAGAAGATTCGGAGCGGTACAACCGCGAGGATTATGCCAAGGTCAGCGAGCTGATCCAGCACCTGGTGCACAGCAAGCCCAACGTGCGTGCGTTCGATGTGGAGACCTCGACCTGCCACAAGATCGCAAAGGGCCGCGCTGCATAAGGAGAAGATCTCGCTGGAAATCTTGAGCGACGAGGGAATCCCTCGCTGCCACGTTTGCCGTCTGTCCACAACGATGCACGAGCCGCGAAGCGGCGGAACAGGAAAGCCCGGCACGGACGTGCCGGGTAGGCTTTGATCACTGACTGCCACGTCCATATTCAGCCGTTCGAGCTGGTGCTGAGCCCGCCCGCGCTGGAGCTGATGAGAAAGCATCACCCCGATTTCGACCGCGTTCTCGAGTTCACCCGATCGCCCAAGGCCTTTCTGAAATATATGGACGAGGCCGGTCTGGATCGTGCGGTCCTGATCAATGCCGCCGCCCCCGACGTGACGGGCTTCCCCGCCGGACTCAACGCCCTGGCCGCAACTTACGCGAAGGAAGATCCCCAGCGGCTGATTTCATGCGGCAGTCTGCATCCTCGCCATTCCAGCAACGTCATGGCCGACATCGAGGAGATCGTGCGGCTGGGGTTGCGGCTGATCAAGATTCATCCCCCGCATCAGCTCTTCTATCCGAATGACTACCTCAAGGGAATGAAGGAACTGGAGCTTCTGTATCGCGCCGCCGAGAGCAATGGAATTCCGTTGATGTTCCACACCGGCACGTCAATTTTTCCCGGCGCGCGCAACAAGTATGGAGACCCGATTCACATCGACGATGTAGCGGTTGATTTTCCGCAGCTCAAGATTGTGCTCGCCCACGGCGGGCGCCCGCTCTGGATGGACACCGCGTTCTTCCTGGTGCGTCGCCACCCCAATGTTTACCTGGACATCAGCAGCATTCCGCCCCGGCAGTTGCTCAAATACTTTCCGCGTTTGCCGGAGATCGCGCACAAAACATTATTCGGCAGCGACTGGCCCGGTCCGGGTCCGCGCGACCTCAAGGAAGCGCTGGATGCTTTCCGCGCACTGCCGCTGCCGGAGGAAGCCAAGCACCAGATTCTTGAGCGGACTGCGCTGGCCCTCTGGCCGCTG
>PKXK01000213.1 GCA_003132325.1 Acidobacteriaceae bacterium | reverse complement strand
GGCGCCCTCTTATATTGCGTGGCCCATCTCTGAGCGCTTGGCGGCATTGTCCGTCCCGGTTTCTACCGCACCTTTACGGAAGGCTGAGACATGACGTGCGACCTTAACGTAGCACTGAAAAGGCTGGGGTCGGGGAAACATGTTCAATCCCGTGCGCTCTCGGCAGATAGGTCGCTATTGAGTATCGCCCTATCCATGAGCCGGTGGTAGACTGCGCCTATGGCCAACAAGAAAGCTAAGAAGAAGCACAAAAAGCTCAAGAAAACCGGCCCGAACAAGGGGAGCCCGGCCAAGAAAGCGGCGACGAAGAAATTGGCCAAAAAGAAGCCTGCCCCGAAGAAGAAGTTGGCAAAGACGAAGCCCGCTTTGAAAAAAGCTGAGGGGAAAACAAAGACCGTTGGCAAGAAGACAGCCGGTGCGAAGACTGCGGGTGCCATCAAGAAGCGGGTTCCGACGAGAAGGCGGAGTTTGGACGTGGAGCCATTTGAACTCCAAGGACTGAGATCGCGATCGGCGGGGCAATCAGGAGATTCGCAGGGATTATCCAACATCGAATCTGCGGATTCCGAGAGTGTGGACGAGTTAATCGAGGAGGGCAATGCGTTCGAGGCCGACGTCGTGACTGGCGTGGAAAGCGCTGAGGACGCCGACGAAAAGGAAGTTCGCACGCACGAGGTGCCAGAGGACGATGTTCCCGGCGAATATCTGGACAAAGAGTGACCTGACCGATTTTTTGTACCAAGTGGAATGTTAGTGTAACGCCTCGTTGGAAATTTGTCCGTAGTCGTCGGGGGGTGTGGGGATGTGGGAAACGCGCAGCGTTTTCCATATCTCCATGCCCCTGTTGCTTCGGCAAGATGGCTTGCGGTGCCGGCGGCTTGTAGCCCAGCGCCGAGTGCGGTCGCTCTGTGTTGTATTCCACGCGCCACCTCTCCGTCAGAATCTGTGCCTCCTTCAGCGAGTAAAAGATCTCGCCGTTCAAGAACTCATCGCGCAGCTTGCCGTTGAAGCTCTCACAGTACCCGTTTTCCCATGGGCTTCCTCGCTCGATGTACAACATCCGGGTGCCGACTTTCCCCAGCCATTTCCGCAACTCGTGAGCGACGAACTCCGGGCCGTTATCGGAGCGGATGTGCTCCGGGACCCCGCGCCCCAGCATTACGTCGGCCAAATGTGTCAATCACCTCCAGGCTGCCCAGTCGTCGTGCCACTCGCAGCGCCAGGCACTCCCGCGTGTACTCGTCGATCAGCGTCAGAATACGCTGCGTTCTCCCATCATGGGCCATGGCGCTGACAAAGTCGTAACTCCAAATAGCGGGCCGACTCTGAGCGCACGTCACCGCCGTCAAAGCTACCTCGCGGAGCCCAGTCTTTTCCTTGGTATGACTTATGCACGGGCCAGTGCGCCCCAAAAAGTGCTTGACACCGCCGGCATTGTTAGAGAGGCGATTTTTCAACAATTACCCCTTCGTTCAGTTGTCATAGAGAAAAAAGCCGCAAGACGCCTCGTGTTTCCGAGCACACAACTCCGGAAAAGTTCGATTCGCTGCTACTGGACTGAGCGGCCCCCAACGTAGTTGCGCGATAATATATCGTGTTACGATACAATGAGATTTTGCCGACTGAGCTATGCCGATAAAGATCGCGACTGCCGATTACCGAGCGCTGGCCGCCCTTCGCTATCAGATACGCCTTTTTCTATTGAAGGCGATGCAGCAGCACGGCGCCTGGGGCTCGAACCGCAGCAGTATTCGCTGTTACTTGCGGTTCGGGGCCTCCCGGATGGTTCGGAAGCGACGATCCAAGCATTGGCGGAGCGGCTGATACTGAAGCACAACAGCACAGTGGAACTGATCGACCGGCTCGAGACTCGTGGCTATTTGTACCGAAGCCGAAGCCTGGATGACCGGCGATACGCCCTGGTGAAGCTGCTTCCGCGTGGGAACAAATTGCTTGAACGGGTAGCCCGACAACGGCTTCCGGAACTGCGCGCCGGGGGGGCAGCCCTGGTTAATGCACTTGATGCGGTTCTGGGACGCAAACCGAAATCTCGAAGAGCGAACAAGAGCGCACAGTGTGAGCAAATGAAGAGGCGTGGAAGAAAATCGTGAGCAAGAATAGCAAATCAAAATTGCGGGACAACGAGACGGTGCCAAACAAGAAGGACCGCAACGATGAGTTGGGAGATTTCACAACCACGTGGCGAGTCGTTCCGATTTCCTTATTGGCCACGGTGATTGGAGTGATCTGCGCATTTGTCGCACTAGCGTTGCTCCGTTTAATCGGGTTATTCACCAATTTGTTCTATTTTGGCCGGTGGAGCACCACGATGGTTTCGCCGGCAGGTAACCATCTCGGGGTATACAGCGTTTTCGTTCCCATCGCTGGCGCACTAATCATCGGTGTCATGGCGAGGTACGGTTCTGAGCGCATCCGAGGTCACGGCATACCGGAGGCGATCGAGTCCATTCTGCTAAACGGTAGTCGGATAGAACCGAAAGTCGCCCTTCTCAAACCAATCTCTTCGGCAATCTCGATCGGCTCCGGCGGCCCGTTCGGCGCGGAAGGCCCGATTATCATGACGGGCGGCGCGGTGGGCTCGATGATCGCCCAGCTGTTTCACCTGACGAGCGCGGAGCGCAAAACACTGCTCGTGGCGGGCGCTGCCGGCGGAATGTCCGCAACCTTTGCGTCGCCGGTGGCCGCGGTGCTGCTGGCCGTCGAGTTGCTGCTCTTCGAATGGAAACCGCGAAGCCTGATTCCGGTGGCATTAGCAAGTGCAATGGCTGCGGTCGTACGAAGATATATCTTGGGGTTCGGGCCGTTGTTTCCCGTGCCGGTCCACCCATTATTCATCGGACCAAAGGGACTGCTCGGATGCGCCCTCGTCGGTCTTCTGGCGGGAGCCCTGTCGGCCCTGCTCACGCTATCTGTGTACGCGGCTGAGGATGCTTTCCAGCGGCTGAAGATCCACTGGATGTGGTGGCCCGCAATTGGAGGGCTGGCCATTGGTTTGGGAGGTCTGGTTTTCCCGCAAGCACTGGGCGTAGGTTACGACACGATTGGCGCATTGCTTCAGGGAAGCGTCACCACACGAGTGATTCTCGGAGTCCTGCTCGTCAAGTGGTTCATCTGGGCGGTATCGCTCGGCTCCGGCACATCGGGCGGCGTTCTAGCGCCGCTGCTGATGATGGGTGGGGCGCTCGGGGGCCTCGAAGCCATGTTTCTTCCCAACGAAGGCGCCGGCTTCTGGCCACTGATCAGCATGGGTGCCATTCTTGGCGGTACGATGCGCGCTCCGTTCACGAGTATTGTTTTTGCCTTCGAGCTGACGCACGACGCGAATGTGTTTTTGCCCTTGCTGGTAGGTAGCGTCATCGCTCACGGTTTCACAGTCTTGACGCTGAAGCGGTCCATCTTGACCGAGAAAGTTGCGCGGCGTGGCTTCCACCTCAGCCGCGAGTATGCCGTCGATCCGCTGGAAATTCTTTTTGTACACGAGGTCATGCGAACGAAGGTTGTGGTATTGCCAGCTGCGAGTACGCTAGGCGAGATCTGGCACTCGTTGCGGGTGGATCACCGGCAGGAGCAGCGCTTGCTGCCTGTCGTGAACGCAGAAGGACAGCTTGTCGGTGTAGTGACGCGCGGGGATATAAGCCAGCGGATGGAGCAGAATGGGGATGCGGCCCTGGGATGGTCGATCGGTGATCTCGTGCGAACCAGCGCGGTTGAGGCTTATCCAGACGAGCCGCTGCGAGTGGTTGTATATCGCATGGTTGAAAAGGGCTGCACGCGAATGCCTGTGCTGGAACGTGCCACGAGAAAATTTCTAGGTCTGGTGTCGATCAATGATTTGCTGAAGGCGCGCTCGCGGCACTTGGACGAAGAGAGCCGCCGCGAACGAAGTCTCAAACTTAGATTTGTTCCTCCTGGGAAATGGAATCCCAAGGGAACGCAGTCCTCTGAAGCACCGTAG
>PKXK01000302.1 GCA_003132325.1 Acidobacteriaceae bacterium | reverse complement strand
TGAGCAAATTCAGCGCCGTCAGGAGCGCCAATGCCGTGCGGGGATAGAGTTTGGCGGGGGTCACAGGTCGAGAGAATATAGCATGGGAGGATTGCAGAGGTTAGAGGGCAGATTGCAGAGGTAAGAACAGAGAGCGCCACGGCGGTTCTACTTCTGCAATCTGACCTCTTACCTCTGACCTAGTCCCTAACTCCATCCATGAATGCCCGCAGCTTCCGCGAGCGCGAAGGATGGCGCAGCTTTCTCAGCGCCTTGGCCTCTATTTGCCGGATGCGTTCTCGCGTAACCGCGAACGACTGGCCTACTTCCTCAAGCGTGTGCTCCGAGCCGTCTTCCAGCCCAAAGCGCATTTTGATGACTTTTTCTTCGCGCGGCGTCAGCGTGCGCAGCACCTGCGAAGTCTGGTCTTTGAGGTTGACGTTGATGACGGCCTCGGCCGGCGAAACCACAGCGCGGTCCTCGATGAAGTCGCCCAGGTGCGAATCTTCCTCTTCGCCAATCGGCGTTTCGAGGGAGATCGGCTCCTGCGCAATCTTCAGGACCTTGCGGACTTTCGCCACCGGAATGTCCATCCGCTTGGCGATTTCTTCCGACGTAGGTTCGCGTCCCAGTTCCTGCACCAACTGCCGCGACGTGCGGATCAGCTTGTTGATGGTTTCGATCATGTGCACCGGGATGCGAATCGTGCGCGCCTGATCGGCGATGGCGCGGGTGATCGCCTGCCGAATCCACCACGTGGCATACGTCGAAAACTTATAGCCGCGGCGGTATTCGAACTTGTCCACCGCCTTCATCAGGCCGATGTTNNTCGCGCTTGGCGTGCTCGGCGTCCATGTCGCCCTGGATGATCTCGCGCTGCGTGCGCTTGAGTTCCTGGAACAACAGGCCCGCTTCCACTTCGAGCTTTTCCAGCTCTCCGCGGACCGCGCGCGACTGCTTCTTGTATTCCTTGCGCTGTTCTTCGCTGCGCGTCGCCTCGGCCCGCTTCTCCAGGTTCTGGATCTGCCGGTCGAGCGAGCGCATGCCGTCGACGGTGCGGTTCACACGGTCGATGAGGCGCTTGCGTTCGTTGTTTGTGAAACCCAGTCTCCGCACCGCGATCGACGTGCGGACCACGGCGCGGGCCAGATTGAGGCGATAACGGCGATAGTCGCGCGGACGCTTCTTCTGGTTTACCGCCGCCAGCTTCTCGACGTACGGCATGACCTTCTTGTAGAGCTTGTCGAGCGTGGCGATTTTCGCGAGAAAGTCTTGCAGGCGCTTATCGACGATTTCTTCCGTGATTTCCTCTTCGTCGAACGTGACCAGCTCTTTGATGGAGCGGACGCCCTTCTCGAGGTCCTCGCCGAGAGCGAGGAGTTCACGAATCACAATCGGCGAGCGCGACAGCGCCTTCAGAACGCGGTTTTGCCCCCGCTCAATTCTCTTAGCGATTTCCACTTCGCCTTCGCGGGTAAGCAGGGGAACGGTTCCCATCTCGCGCAAATACATGCGGACGGGGTCATTGGTTTTTTCCAGAGCGCCGGGGGTTAAGTCGAGTTCGACGTCCTCGGACGCATCATCCACTTCTTCGAATTTTTTTTCCAGATCGGTCGTCGGCCCTTTCGAGCTTTCGAGTACATCGATTCCCTGGGTCCCGATCGTGGTTAGCAGATCTTCCAGGTCTTCAGGAGAGTGCACATCGTGCGGGATAAGGTCGTTGACCTGATCATAGGTCAGATATCCCTTCTCTTTGCCTGCGTCGATCAGCTTTTTTATGTCGTCGTACTTGTCTTCAAGTGCCAAGAAAGATTATCCTCAGGACGCCCGCCGGTTGCGCGGACGCCAGACTGTTCAGCGGTGGGAGTGGTTACGGAGTTGTGCGCGAGGCGCACAAACTTCAGAAGTATAGCACGCCGACTGATGTTTCTGCCGGCGCAAGTTGGAGTTCGCGCCCGCTTGTCGATGTCCTCCGCCGCCCCTATCTCTTTTCCCGCTAATTCTTTAGATGGCGTTGGGACCCGTTTCGTTCCAACGTTTCTGCCTGGATTCAGGACGCCCAGGGAAGTTCTGATCAAGCCTCTGCTTCCCCCTGTGCGACCCCGTGTACCCTGTGGTTCACGCTCTTCGTGGGGGCCTCAATCAGCATTCCCCTAGCTGGCCTTCTCTCCCAGTCCAGGATCCATCAAAGCTCGCTTCAGGCGCACCTTTTCGTGCAAGAGCGCCTGCCGTTCCTCGAGCGGGAGCCCGGGACGCTGCAATCCAAGCTGCGCTTCCTCCAGTCGCCGCCGCAGGTAAATCCTGCGCAAAGCCCGGACCGCGCCTTCCACGGTCTCGGGCGTCAGCTCTTCCTCCTCGGACATCAGGATCGAGGCGAGCAGCCGCNNTCGAGCAGCGCCTCGATCAACGACTGCGAGGCCAGCCCCTCATACAGCCGCTCCGATTGCAGCGCATATTGTGCCTGGCGGGCCGGGTCGAATTCCTCCTCCGCGCCGTCGCGAGCCGAACTCCGCACGCCGCTGGCCTGCATTTCGGTAGCGGAAGCCAGCGCCCGGATCAGGACGCGTTCCGCGCCGGTAATCTGCGCCTCAGCCGTGGTTTTGACCTGCGTCGCGGAGCGATTGGTGGCGGCATGCTTCAATTCCTGCCGCAACACCGCGGAATCAATTCCCAGCTTCTGCGATATTTCCAACGCCAGTTCGTCGCGCACGATCCGGCTCGGCACCCGCTGAATGTGGGGCAGGAGATGGTTGACGGCCTTAACCTTGCTGTCCGCGTTGCGCGCCGGAAACTGGGCGCGCGCCCGGTCGATCAGATAGTCGAAATACTTCTGCGAGTGCTTGAGCGCCGCGCCATAAGCGTCTTTGCCCTTGCGCCGCAGGAACAAGTCGGGGTCGAATCCAGTCTCCAGGGTGAGCACCCGAATGTTGAATTCTTCTTCCACCAGCAAGCCGAGGGTGCGCTCGGTGGCGCGGGCTCCAGCGGTGTCGGGGTCGAAGTTGACGACAATATTCTTCGAGAATCGCCCCAGCAATTTCGCCTGTAGTTCCGTGAACGCCGTCCCCGAGCTAGCAATCACGTTGTGGAAGCCGGCCGCGTACACCGAAATGCAATCCATCTGCCCTTCAACCAGAATGGAGTAATCCAACTTGCGAATGGCTTCTTTTGCGTTGTCCAGGTTGAACAGCACGCGCGACTTCGAGTAGATCGCAGTCTCTGGAGAGTTCAGATATTTCGGACCGGCCTTCTCGTCGGTCGAGAGCGTGCGTCCCGTGAACGCGATCACTTTGCCCTGGTCGTTGCAGATCGGGAACATCACGCGGTTGCGGAATTTGGAATAGATGGCGGGAGAGTTCTCAGTTCTCAGTTCTCGGTTCTCAGCGCTCCCCCCCGAATTGTCATCCTGAGCGCCCCCACCACCATTCTTGTCATCCTGAGCGGAGCGAAGGACCTGCTTTTCCTGAGAGCTGATGGCTGACGGCTGACGGCTGTCTTCCTTCCACGAAAACAGCCCACTCTCGCGCAACAACTCTTCACCAAATTCCCGCCGCAGCGCGTCCCGCAGCAGGAATCCGGAATCCGGCGCATACCCGATGCGAAAACGGGCAATGGTCTCGTCATCGAGCCCGCGCCCCTTGAGGTACTCGCGGGCATTCGCCCCTTCAGGACGCCGCAGACAATCCTGAAAGAACGCGGTCGCGCGCACATGCACGTCCAGCAGCGCCATGCGAACCTGGGCGTTGCGGGCCTCCTCCGGACTGGAGAACGTGACCTTGGGCATGGGCACGCCCAGCTTCTGCGCCAGCAGCCGGACGGCTTCCGGAAAAGTAATATTCTCGACCTTCTGGATGAAGGCGAAGACGTCTCCCGACTCGCCGCAGCCAAAGCAGTGATAGAACTGCCGCGTGGCATGAACCGAAAACGAAGCCGTCTTCTCGGCATGAAACGGACAAAGCCCAGAGAAGTTCTGCGCTCCAGCCTTCTTCAGCTTGACGTAGTCGCCCACGATGCGGACGATATCCGCCTGCTGCTTGAGCGTCTCTTTGAAGTTGTCGGAAGAATTCGAAGTCATCGGGGGCGCACACTGGTCCCGTTGTGATTATGAGGGTGGCAGGGGCTAAGGGGAATATAGCAGGGGCAGGATTGCTGTGGGAAAGGTGTGGAAGACGATGTTAGTTCGTTGAGGACGGAGGAAAAATGGCTCCTCGCGATCCACCACCACTCATCGGCGGATCCCAGGTGAGCCGTCCCAAGGCGCATCCGGATCCACGGCACGGCGGATCATCTGCACCAGTTCCTTCATGCGGGTTGATGATAAGGTGCGCCGCTGGCGCTCAATCAGCTTGGCTTTGGGAAGAACCTGAATAAAGTGCGCTTTGAGGTAAGAAACACCCGGCAGGCCAGATTCGCCGGGTGGAAACTCTTCGACGGTCGGCCCGCGCATTCCATGGCTGCCGAAGGGAACGATCAACACCGACGAAGCACGATCACTCAGGTTGCGGCTGTCGAGCGAAACAATCACAACCCAATGCCGTTGCGAAAGGTCCTCGAGATATGCCGTCCAGATCTCCCCGCGACGGGGACTAGGGTTCGCGGTCAAAGTCCACGCCTCGCGCTGCTTGTGATAGCGCCGCGGCCAATCGCTCTTCTTCGGCGCTTTGCTCAGGCGACAGGTTATCGAAATATGCGGCCGTGTCTCGTTCTAAGCGCTCACGATTCTCAAAAACCAGGAGGCGATCAACCGCCAAGTCAATCGCCTCCGCGAGATTCTTGGCTTCTCCCCTTTCGATCAGCCGCTGAAGATGTGACAGCGTCGCTGGGGAGATGGTGGTCGAAATCTTCTGACGCGCTAGTCTTGCGACCGTACCCATGATATCCCCCCTATTGGATGATAGTTTATCTGATAATATGTCGCCTTGCAATAGGATAATGCAAACTACTCATATAAAGCAGCTTACTCGCTAGACTAGCAGTTCAACGACCGTGGCACCCCCGCCGCCTTCGTTGAGGGGAGGTTCTGTGACGGACTCCACATGCGGGTGCTTTTGCAGATACTGGCGCAGAGCTTTTCTTAGGATACCCATGCCGCTGCCGTGGACGACGCGGACGCGCGGCAGTCCGGCCAGGAAGGCGCGGTCCACGAATTTCTCGACTTCAGCGGTGGCTTCGTCCACGGTGCGGCCGATGACGTTGATTTCGCTGGGCGTGTTGAGGTGGCTCGATTCGTTTTGGAGTTTGACGGTGATGCCGCGGGAGCGGGCGGCTTCGACGGGCGTTGGTTGCGCTTTGCTTTGTCCCTGCCCGCTCGCCAGCACTTCGGCGATATCTTCGCGAGCGATGCGCATTTTCATCGAGCCGATCTCGACATCGAAATGATTCTCGCCAACTTTCTTTTTGACTACGGCAGCGCGGCCCATGGATTTTAGCTTTACCGTGTCGCCTTCGGAGACGTGCTTGACCAGGCTGGGCTGGGCGTTTGGGTCTCCGCGGTCGGCACCGGTCGAGTGCGCTACAACCGTGGCGTCGAACTGCTCGCGAAATTCGCGGCGCATTTTCGCGATGCGGCGCTCGGCATCTTTCGATAGCTTCTGCTGGGCGGCGCGGTCCTGCACGGCATTCACGGTTTCCCTGGCGTGGTATTCGAAATCGCGGAAGAGGGTTTCGAGCTTCGTCTCCATCTCGCGAATTTTGGCCTGCTGTTCTTTGCGGCCCTCATTGGCTAGCTGCTGCTTCTCGCGATCGAGTTCCTGCTCGCGGGCTTTCATGCGGACGCGCTCGGCTTCCAGATCGCGCAGGTCGGCGTGCAGACGGTCTAGAAAGCGCGCCACATCCTGAGTTTGCGAGCCGAGGCGCGAGCGCGCGGAGGCGATGATGGCGGGATTCAGTCCAAGCCGTTGCGCGATGTTGATTCCGGCGGAGGCTCCGGGGACTCCGATCTTCAGCTCGTAAGTTGGCTGCAATGTGGCCTCGTCGAAGCCGACCGAAGCGTTGATTACTCCCGCGGTATTCGCGCCATAAACTTTGAGCGAAGTGTGGTGGGTCGAGATCACGATCATGCATCCCGCTTTGCGAAAGTGCTCGGCGATGGCAACGGCGAGTGCGGCGCCTTCTTCGGGGTCGGTCGCGGAACCCAGTTCGTCGAGCAGTACGAGCGAATTGGCGGTTGCCGTGCGCGAGATGAAATCGATGTTCGTGACATGCGCCGAAAACGTCGAGAGATTCTGCTCGATCGATTGATAGTCGCCGATGTCGGCGAGAATGGCGTCGAAAACCGGCAGGTCGGCGCGGTCGGCGGGAACTGGGATGCCGGATTGCGCCATCAGCGCGAGCAGGCCGAGCGTTTTCAGGGAGACGGTTTTGCCGCCGGTGTTGGGGCCAGTGATTACGAGCTGGCGGTGGTCGCCTTCGAGTTCGATGGTGATGGGAACGATCTTCGCGTTTTTTAGTTTTAGGTTGCGTTCGAGGAGCGGGTGGCGGGCGCGGTGAAGGAGCAGGCGAGCTTCGCTCGCCTTGGACAGCCGAGGGCGGCTGTCCCCACGTGGTTCTTGCTCGGTTGAGGTTCCGTGCTCGACGTCTGCTCCTTGGGACAACGTCACCGCTACGCAGTTGTAGTCTTCGGCGAAGCGGGCTTTGGCGAACTGGAGTTCGAGTTCGGCGAGGATGTCGGCGGCGGCCAGAATCGCATCCGCATTTTCGCCGATCTGGCGCGTCATTTCCAGTAGGACGCGATGAACCTCGGCCTGTTCTTCATCCAGCAGGCGCACCAGTTCGTTGTTCTGCTCGATGGTTTCGAGTGGCTCGACAAAGACGGTCTGTCCGCTGGAACTGGCGCCGTGCACTACGCCCTGCACACGGCGCTTCTGCTCGACCTTGACTGGAATCACAAAGCGCTCACCGCGGATGGTGATCAGTTCGTCTTGTACCGTGCCGCCTTCGGCTAGTTTCCGCAGATAGCCGCGCAGCGATTCCTGGATCTGGCGCTTCTGCTTCTCGATCTCACGGCGAATGCGGCTCAGCTCGGGCGACGCGCGATCGTCGAGCGTGCCGTCAGGCAATATCTTATTGCGAAAAGCGCGCAGGAAGCCGGTGAAGTCCTGAATACCGGCGGAAAGCGCGGCTACGGCGGTCCACTCGGAGCGCATCGCGGCTGGCGGCTGGCGGACGATTTCGCGCCATTCAGCTCCGCGGTCGGCGACCAGCACAACGTCGCGAATCTCGGTGGTCTCTAGAGCGGCGCCGCCAATGCGCGACTTCTCGATCAGCTTTCCGACTTCGGGCAGCCCGGCGAATTCGAACCGTCCGCCGACGCGGCGATATTCGCGGATTTCCGTCGTGAGTTGCTGCTGCGTCTCAATCCAGGCATGATCGAGCGAAGGCAGCAGTTCCGCGATGCGGCGTTGACCCAGAGGCGAAGAGGCGTAGCCGGCCAGCAAGTCGCGCAGCGTCTCGAACTCAAGCAGGCGCGAGCTGGTGTGGGTCACGGGATTGGGGACAAAGGACATCGGCTTCATGGTACAACGCGGGGAGGTTCGAGGTCAGAGGTCAGATTGCAGAGTTAAAACGCGCGAACTCTGTTTCAGTGTCGGCAAAAAGCATAAACCACGGAGGGCACGGAGGGAACCGGGGACTTAATGGAATTTCCCTGGAGTTCATTGCTGGCTGCCTTCAATTCTTCGGTGGTTGGGCGGCGGCGGTGTAGAATCGACAACGGCAGACGGCCCCGTAGCTCAACTGGATAGAGCATCAGCCTTCGGAGCTGAGGGTTGGGGGTTCGACTCCCTCCGGGGTCGCCATTTCGACAAGCCCGTATTCTGCGCACCCTTGCCAGCGTTGACCTAAGAAGGTTCCAGATCGCGTCCAACACCTGCACTCTGGTTACTTGCCGCCCTTCCGGTTTCGCGGTGCAATTACTTGCGGAGAGAAATTATGGGACGCCTTTTGGGGTTTGTGGGCACGGTCGTTACTCTGGCGATCGGCATGTACATCTACTCTTTGCAGGTCAAAACCCTGACTCCGGGCGCTGGGGGCGGCAATTCTAATTCTGAAGACGTCGTTACCATCACGGGCGTGAAGAACGATCTGATCGGTATCGCCAACGCCGAGCGCGGATACCTGGCTACGGAAGGGAAATACGCTTCGCTGGATGAACTGAAGGCGGGCAATTACATTCGCATCAGGGCCGAGCGTCCTCCATACGTCTATGAGGTCGAAACCACTTCCGGCAGCTTTCGCGCGACCGCCACTCGCACCACGAAAGGCGCTCCGGCACAGCTTTGGATTACCGAGACCATGCAGGTAGAAGCTTCCGACTGAAGTCATTGCCGCTGGCGGCGCGAGCTTGATTGTCGCCAATCCAATTTCGTCAATCCAGTTTCGTCAACCCGGCGTGCCGCTTCCGAGCCGCGCGGTCAGGTTTTTTTCCAGTCGGTCAAGGACATGAGTTCGTCCATGATTTCCTGCAATCTTTGCAGTCGCCGTTCCTGATCGGACGCACCTACCATCTTCTTGCCACCCTGCAGGTAGAGGCGGTTGGCTTCGCTGATTTCCGCGACTTCTTGTCGCAACCTGGCAACGCGCTCTTTGACGGACTGCGGCATAAGGATAGCCTAGCGGAGTATTTTGGGCCTTTTGGTGAAGTTGCTTTCGGTAGTGTATCAGTTGCGAAGTTTGTTCTGGTAGATCGCCGATCCACGCTCGCCTGAATCCACGATTGCGTCCGGTGTATCGGACGATTAAGATTTCCCCACTCCCATGTCTGAAGTAATTTCAAACGAGCCCGCGACTTCGCATCCCAATTCCAAGCATCCCACTTCTATTCCTGGCTCCGAACCTGCCGTCGAGGTGTTCGCCGTTTACGGCGTTGAGCCCGAGATTCAGGCCTACGCCATGGCCAGGTATTCGCGTTCGTCGCTCTCGATGAAAGAGGCGCTGAAGGAAATTACGCTGCAGAAGGCGGAGAAATTTCTCAACACCTTCTACTTCCAGTACGGGCACCGCTCCATCGCCGATCTTGCCCACATCGCGCTCGCTGTCGAAAAGCTTTCCATTCTCGCCGCCATTGTCGTGGCCGACGAGCAACGCTGGGATGGCCAGGAGCGCTCGACTCGCTACCAGGACTTCAGGAAAAGCGGCTACTTTACGCCAAATTTCCAGAATGACGTTGCCGCCTCGGACGCTTCGCCGTCCCGGACGCTCTATCGCGAAACCATCGAGTGCTTGTTTACAACTTACGAAAAAGTTTC
>PKXK01000196.1 GCA_003132325.1 Acidobacteriaceae bacterium | reverse complement strand
AGAGAAGCTACGACACAGACTCCGGAGCGACGACCGAGTCCTCACGCACACTCTCAGCGCTCGGCAAGCTGTCGTTGGACGAACAGGTAATAAAAGGCCAATAGGATGAGCAGAAATCCGTTCACGCTGAGCACGATGGGCGCCGTGAACAACGGGACCAGCCATCCCGATAATAAATTCCCCATCGGCATGCCGCCGCGGAAGGCNNACCGCCATCATCGATGCGCCCACCAGCACCAGGAAGGTATAGCTCAGCGGCAGCGACTTCGAAAGCGCAAATCCCGCAATCCCCGCGCCCAGCGTGGCCAGCGCGCAGAGAGCAACCCGCCCCTTTCTCTTTATGTTGCCCGCGCCCGCAATGGTCAGCGAGCCGCAAATCGAACCGATTCCCATCAGCGCGAGCAGATTGCCGTAGGTTTCTGGCCCGCGATGGAAGATGTCCTTCACGAAGACAGGAAAGTAGGTACGCACAGGCATGCTTAAAAAGGTCATTAAGAACGCCAGGATGATCAACGCTTCCATCGAATGCTGCTTGCGAACGAACTGAATGCCCTGCTTCAGGCTTGTGAACATCGATTCCGTGGCCTTCAGCGGTTGGAATCGCGATCGTATGATGGACAAGGACACAATGGGCGCCAGAAAGGAAAGCGCGTTGAGTCCAAAGCACCACTTCTCGCCCAGCCTGGCCAGCGCTTGACCCGCGAGTGCCGGACCCACCATAACCGCCACGTTGAATTGAATCGAATTCAGCGCGATGGCGTTCGGCATATCTTCTTTCTCCACCAGCGTGGGAATCAACGCCTGGTAGGCCGGGCCGCCAAACGCCTGAGCGAAACCGGAAACAAATGAAAGGCAAAGAATGTGCCACACCTGGACCAGTCCGGTCGCGACCAAAATCGTAAGCAGGCCCGCGCTCGCCATTTGAACGTACTGCGAGGCGAGCAGAATTTTCCGGCGCTCCACGCGATCGGCCACCACGCCGCCAATCAGCGAGAAAAGAAAGATGGGGATACCGCCAAGAAACTGATCCAAGGCCAGCAGGAATGCCGAGTGGCTGAGCCGGTAAACCAGCCAGCCCTGCGCCACGATCTGCATCCAGGTGCCGATGCTCGACGTGCAGGCGCCAATCCACATCAGACGGAAATCGCGATATTGAAATGCTTTGAAAACCCGCCTGATCAATTCGAGCGCCCCCGTGAAAAGGCTACCATGCACCTTCACCCGGGTAAGGTGCGGAGGACGAAATCAACATAGCCACCGCTAATTAATCTTCTTGGGCGTTCGCGTCTTAACCGTTTGCGCCGCCCTCGGTCCGGCTTTCGCAGGTCTGCCGTCGCCCTCGCGGCAATTCGGGCATGCGACCTTCGCATTCTTTTCGGCCATCTGATGCAGGAAGGCGGAAAATGTCTGGCCGCAATGGTTACATAAGAGTTCAATAGAGTCGCCGTTCACGTTTGCCCCCATCACGGTCCTCCGATTTACCAACCCCGTCAGTCCGGGGCTCTTCCTTCTATTTTAAGCCACTGTCGCGGCACACGCTTCGTGTCGCGTCCCATAAAATAAAGGGCAGCATGCCCCTCGGCCTCTACATCTCGGTCCCCTTCTGCCGGACCAAATGCAGCTACTGCAACTTCGCCTCTGACGTGTTTTCAAAGTCCGCTTACGAAAACTACGTCGCCCGCCTGATCGAAGATATCGCCAGCGCGCGCCAGCTCGCGTCGGAGCTGGGATGCGCACTCCTGGGATGCGCGCTCCCGGGGTGCGCACTCGATGACAGCGCCGATTCCATCTACCTCGGCGGAGGAACGCCCTCAATCCTCGAGGCCGCGCAGTTGCTGCGCATATTCGCTACCCTGCGCGGTCAATTTGCGGTTACGCCCAATGCCGAGATCACCGTCGAATGCGCTCCGGGCACGCTCACGCCAGCGCTCATCGAGACCTTACAGCAATGCGGCGTGAACCGGGTGAGCCTGGGAGTGCAGTCGTTTGTAGATCAGGAAGCGCAGTCCGTAGGGCGGTTGCACAAGCGCGCGATCGTCCTGGAAGAAATTGACCGGTTGCGTAAGGCGGGAATAGCCAACATTAACATCGATCTCATTGCCGGGTTACCGCATCAGTCGGAGGAAAGCTGGGCTTTCTCCGTGTCGGAGACGATTGCGACGGGCGTACCCCACGTCAGTGTTTACATGCTCGAAGTCGACGACGATTCTCGCCTGGGCAGAGAACTGATCGCCGGAGGCGCTCGCTACCACGCCCACTTTGTTCCCGATGAAGACGCGACTGCGGATTTCTACGAACAGGCATGCCAGATGCTGGCCTCCGCCGGCATCGCGCAATATGAAATCTCCAACTTTGCTCGCGCCGCCCCACCGCCACAAAATAACGAGTCGCGCCACAATTTGAAATATTGGACCCGCCAGCCCTACCTCGGCTTCGGCGTCGATGCCCACTCGATGCTTGCGGCCGATCGTCGCCAGGCGATCCGCTTCGCAACCCCCGACTCGCTCGCCGCCTATATGAATCGCGCCCCGCACGCAGTAACGCCGGTTTCCGCGCAAGCGGCAATCGAAGAATATTTCTTCCTCGGCCTGCGTCTAAATCGCGGCATCGAGCTAGCCAACAACGCGTTGAGGGAAGGGCACGACTTTAGTCGTGCCACAAACACGGCAGGAAGCACCGCGGCTTTAGCCGCTGAGGCGGGCCGCTTTCGGCAGGAAGAATTCGGGCCAATCGCGGTCGCCGTCTGGGAATCGGCAATCCACCAATGCCTGCACGACGGCCTGCTCGAAGAGCAAGGCACCATCCTGCGCCTCACCGCCCGCGGCCGTCTCTTGTCGAATGAAGTGTTTGCCAGATTTCTTACCGAAGAAGGAAAGGAAAAGGCGGGAACCGGTCACGTGAATCCACGTTAGGTGGCCGATAAGTGCCGTTCGGCATTGGCCTATCCGGTGCCCGCCATTTCATAAACTCTGGGAGAGGCCGATGCCCAAGATGAGCGGCTCAAATGCCAGAGCCTGTTTGCCGGCCCCACCCAAAAGACTCATGTTGCCTCGAATTTTCGCTCCATGATGCAAGCGGATCATAACCGGGAAGGCCTCTCAGTGAAAGATCACATCAGTTACACATCCAGCGTTCCTGAAGTTACTTTGATTGCGCCGCTGACTAGGGGAAATGGGTGGATCGGTTCTGTCGCTCGCAGCCGGAAACTCGTCTCACGAATGGTTTTGGGAAGGGTACGGCTTCACAGGCTGCGGAAAAACTCACGTAGGGACAGCCGCCCTCGGCTGTCCAGCGAGCGAAGCTCGCCAAAGCTTTGGGAGCGGCACGGCTCCAGCCGTGTCGTTCATGGCCTGGAAAAATGCGGGCTTTAGCCCCTGAGGGACATCCCTTCCGGGCTGAAGGTCATTTATGAAACCAGTCCCATGGCTTGCAGTGGAAACACTTCTGAACTTAAACAAACGACTTAGTCGAGATCTCTCAGCGAGCAGGCCCCGGGCCCGCCCGCGTGACCGCACGACCCGCAGGGTCCCGCCGGCCCCGCCGAGAAAGACGGCTGGCTCGCGCCTCCGCTCTTCGCCGAAACCGCGAACACGGAGAGCTGCGGCTCCAGTTTCTTGCTCTGGCACTTCGGGCACTCGGCTTTTTGTTTGCCAAAGACCAGCGCCTCGAACGCGTGCTGGCATTCCTTGCAGACGTACTCAAAGATGGGCATGAAGAAAACTCCGCGAAGAAAACTGCTGTCTTCTATTTAAAATCAAAGCGTGGGTATTCCGCAAACACACGAAGAGACGCGTCCGTTCACGCCGCGCCGTTGGTTGCGCGGCGGACACGTGCAAACGGTTGCCAGCTTTCTAATCCCGCGACGCTTCCATCTGCCTGCGCCCGAAGAACGGCTGATCGAAGTCGAGCCCGGCATCCAGGTGTTGTGCCACTGTCACTGGCAGGCGGATCGCGCCCGCGCCCTGACCATCATCATTGTGCATGGTCTCGAGGGCTCGAGCGACTCGCAGTACATGCTCGGCGTCACCGAAAAGGCTCTGGCCGCGGGAATGAACGTGATTCGTTACAACCAGCGCAACTGCGGCGGCACGGACGCGCTCGCTCCCGTGCTCTATCACTCGGGCCTATCGAACGATGTGGCAGCGGTGGCGCGCGAGGTCATCGCCCGCGACGACGTTTCGCGCCTGGCGCTGGCTGGATTCTCCATGGGCGGCAATATCGTCCTGAAGCTGGCGGGCGAGTGGGGATCGCAAGCGCCGCCGCAGTTTCGAGCCGTCGCGGCGTGTTGTCCGGCAATTGATCTGGCGGCGTCGGCGGACGCGCTGCACGAACCCGCAAACCGAATTTACGAAACCTATTTCTTGTGGGCGCTGCACCGCCGCATGCTTCAGAAGGCGCGCCTCTTCCCCGAACATTTCGACGTGGGCCGCCTGCGCGGCATCCGAAGCCTGCGCGAATTCGATGACAAGGTAACGGCCTACTATTGCGGCTTCACGGGAGTCGACGATTACTATGATCGCGCTTCGGCGGCACACGTGGTCGAGCGGATCGCAGCGCCGGCGCTCGTTTTGCACGCGGCGAACGATCCGTTCATCCGCCTCACGCCGGAAACGCGGCGGAAGATTTCATCGAACAAGAACATCGCCTTCGTCGAGACGGCGGACGGCGGGCACTGCGCGTTTATCGGAAGGCGGAACTTGAGCGACGGCCATTATGACGATGGTTATTGGGCGGAGCATGAGATCGTGAACTTCCTGCGCCAGTTCTAAGTGTGGCGTCCCACGAGTTCGTGACATAAATCCACACTGTCATCCTGAGCGAAGCGAAGGACCTATGTAGTGGACCGCGCAACTGCTTAGTGAAGGAGGTTCTGATGGATGCCGACTTTTCGATCGAGTTGGGGCGCGAAGATCCAGTGCTGGATTTTCCGTGGAAGGATCCGGCAGGCAAGCTGGCTTATGTTGACTTGAAGAGGCATCCGGAATTGATGGCGCGGGTCGAAGAGGCGGAACAATTTCCCGAGCTGGGGGAGTTTCTTCGAACGCTGAACTCGCCGCGCAGCATCGTAGAGACGGCGAAGTGCGACGCCTGGGAGACTTCGGAATTGAGCGCGGAAGAAGAAGTGTACGACGCCTCGCATAAGTTCGCGAGTTATGTAGACCTGGTGTTTTCTGAAATTGATGCGCGTCTATCTTTATCGCGTCATCAACAGTTTGTTAAGAAACTCGTCGAGTTACTGCGGCGAGCACCGGAGATTCCCGCGGCCGCAGAGCTGTGCGTGCGGCGCTGTTACTTCAGCGAGGGCAGCGCCGTTCAGGACGGTTTCTATCTCACCCTGTATGTGAGCGGTTACGGCAACGACGAGGCCCGCGCGCGCCAGAATTGGGGAGTGGGTCTGAAGTTGGTAAAAAATGCGGTGATCCAGTTATCGCGGCCCTAGTGTCGCGTCCCACAAATTTCTGCCATAAGTTAAGGTTGTCATCCTGAGCGCAGCTAATGAATCGGTCCAAGAATCGCTTCAATGGATTTCTCTAGCTCCTGAATGCTTGGAAAATCAGTCCATGAGACATCATCTTTGGAGCTACTACGCAGATCGGAGAATAGCGCATGTACATCGGGAGCGCGCTTTTCAAGAGATTCGGTCAGAGCCTTGTTGTCCCGAGAGAGTTCAGATAGCCGATTCCGAAGGCTGCCGGTTATCTTCGTCAGACTCAGAAGCAGAGAAACGAGCCTCCGCTGATCCGCTTCGAGCGATGCGATTTGGCTCTTGTCCTTCTCAAGGTGCTGCCCGGATTCTTTGGCTAAATCTATCAACTGTTCTTTGCTCATGTGTTCTACGTCCATAAAGTCGCACCAGCCTTCGAATAGAATTTCTGCAGATTGATGCTACCAACCCAGGGTCCGACCTGTCTGGTCAAGAATGCACATCAAGGCACGCTTCGTGCCCGGCCCCGGTTTTGTAGGGACAGGTTCCTAGCACGATTGTTATCGTAATATCGCTGGGTGCGCCCCTTCTCGCGCTTTTCGAGAAGGGGCCTGCCGAACCGCCGACTTCACCGCCTGCCCATCCCCGCCCCCTCGCTCGACCAGCTTGTATCGTCCCGGGAGCCAGCCCCTCCTCCCCTGCACTCTCCAAAATCGCCGCCTCCGACCGCTTTCTGCGCTCGCGTTCCTCCCAAAACCGCGTAATCGCGAGCAGCAGCGGATCAGGGCCATCGTCCGAGAAATAAGCTTCGAGTTCGTCGGGCCGAATCAGGCCTTTCCTGTCGAAGCCCTTTCTCATCGCCATTCTTTCTTCGACACTCATGGCGGCATAGACCTCCGCAGGCGACGCCGGCGGAACAGGTGAGTCCGCCTCCCCTCCTTCCGCTTCGTCCTGATCGTGTCCCTGGCCGGTGGCCGACCACGGAGTCATGCCCAGCGGCGTCTCCGCCGCCTTATCCGGTTCCACCACCACCTGTGTCGGCTTGGCTTTTTCCGCCTGCATCAGTTTCAGGTGGAGGGTGCCCCGTCCTTGTGTCTGCGTTCTTCGCAGACACAGGGCGGGGATTTTGATCTTGATGGGGCGGCGGGATATTTCGTCACTTATGCATCCACCCTGGGGAGAACGATCTGCTCAAGGAGTTGACTAAAGCCTGACGTGGCTGACGCTTTTTGTACCAGGAGATGATAAGAGGTATGCCTAGCGGAAATTCTCGACCAGCATGAGGACGCTGCCAATTTCGTCAAGCTGCGGGTAGAGAATCGTCCGGCCGTCGGGGGAAACCGCGATATGGTTATTCACGGGACGCTGAATTGTCAGGACTTTCCTGATCTGACCGGTGGCGAATTCGTAGAAGCAGATGTCACTGTGTCCCATTTTGTCGGGAGTTCTGAAAAAGTAAATCCCCTCCTTCCCCACAGTCCATTCGCCTTCGTTATTCACAGAATCGAGAACTCTCGCTTCCTGATTTCCATCCACCGAGGCTCTCCAAACACTCACGGCCTCCGGCCACCCCTTCATGTAATAGAGATATTTGCCGTCTGGTGACTCTTGCGGGATGTCGCCGGAATTTCGCGTGATCTGCACCGCCTCCCCACCGCTGGACGGCATCTTCCAGATTTCCTCCCGACCGCTGCGGGTTGAGGTGAAGAAAATCCACTTTCCATCATGCGACCAAGAAGGCCACTTGTCCTCTGCCGGGTGGGTCGTCAAGCGCCGGGGAGCTCCCCCATTGGCGCTAATGACATAGACGTCATCTTTCATCCCTTTCTGCACGGCGGTAAAAGCAATGTTCTGGCTGTCCGGGGACCAGCTCGGGCCATAGATGGCAGATCCACCGAACGAAGTTAATTGCGTGGCCCTGGATCCGTCACTGTCGCAGATCCAGATCTCCTCCGCCCCTGATCGTTCCGACATAAAGTCGATCCTCCGACCGTCCGGTGAATAGGCCGGATACGTCTGCTCCTCTGTGGAGGCAATAAATCGCAAGGGCAGGCCTGGTTTTTGGCCAGGCCCCTTCAAGTCGATACGCCAGATGTTCAGGTCGTACTTCCAGGTCGCGAAAGCCAGACGGTTTCCAAGCCGGGAAATGGCTGGTGCGGAGGCGTTGCTCGCGTCAAGGTTGACTCTCCTGGGAATCGCGCCGTTGGATACCGCAATCCGCCAAAGCCCGAAGTTGGTTCCTGTTCCGGAGCCGAACACGAATTCACTACCATCTGGCAACCAAGCTGCACCCACGTTCGTCATGTTGCCCGTTTGAACTTGTTCCTCTTTCCCAAGCGGCTTGTAGCCTTCTCCAAGATGCAGGAGCCATAGAGTTACGTTGTAGAAATCAGGTGAGACCCTTGAGAAAACGAGAGTCCTGCCATCCGGTGAGACCGTCGGAGCCGTGTCGCCGATTTCTTCAATTGGCGGGTTAGTCAGCGGCCGCTGTTCTCCCGTCTCCGTCGAGTACAAGTGCAAGGCCCAACCGTGTTGTCCTGTTGTGGATGTTGGACCGACGAGCCACTTTGAGTCCGGGGTCCAGGACAGGTATGGACCGTAATGTAAACCTTGCAGCGATCCGTTGATCTTCGCAATAATTCGTTCCGGCCCGCCTCGCTGCGGCATGAGCATCATCGCGGTCTTGCCTGGTGAGAGATCTCGTAAAAAGGCGATGAAGCGTCCATCCGGGGACCAGGCGGGGCCGTAATCCATCGCCGGATCATTCGTCAACCGATAAGGCGGCTCCACGCCGATTTGTTTGACGTAGATGTCCCACTTGTCCTGCTTCTCTCCATCCCAGGCAAACGCTACTTGTGTCCCGTCCGGGGAAAACGACGGCCACGACTCATTGCCAGGATAGCTGGTCAGTGGCACAGCCACTAACGGCACCTCTGGCGTTTCCCTCTTCGATCGAACCAGCCACACTCCAACCAGTGCAATAACCAGTGCTGCCGCTACGCTGAGGGCCCAGGTGAGGCGACGACGAGGCTTCGGCCTGAACACAGCAGCCGTTCCCAGTACCCCGGAATCGGACTCCTCTTTCAGTTCCTCCAGCACGATCTTGACGTCGTCCATGTGCTGGAAGCGCTGATTGACCTCCTTGCGCAGACAGTGGGAGATCAGCCGCTCCACTTCTCTGGGAAGGCCATCCACAAGTTGGCTTGCTGGCCGGGGATTGTCCTTCAGAATGGCCGCCAGCGTCGAGGCTTTGGTGTCGCCGTGGAACGCTTGTCCTCCCGTCACCATCTCGTACAACACCGACCCGAAGCTGAAGATGTCGGAACGGGCATCGACCTTCTTGCCCTCCGCCTGCTCGGGAGACATGTACGCAACGGTTCCGACGATCTTGCCCTCTTCTGTCGTGGGCCGCATGGTGCGCGTGGACTCGTCCTCGCTAGCAGGAGTAGGTTCGGTCAGCCTCGCCAGGCCAAAGTCGAGAACTTTCACCAGTCCGTGCTCGTTCACCATGATGTTTCCGGGCTTGAGATCCCGATGGACGATCCCGGCAGAGTGCGCCCGAGCGAGCGCATCGGCAATCTGGACGGCGCACTTCAGAGCTTCATTCAGCCGCATCCCGTGCCGGGGAATCAGTCGGTCGAGCGTCTTACCGGAGACGTACTCCATCGAAATGAAGTCAACGCCCTCGGCCTGGCCGATGTCGTAAATGGTGATGATGTTGGGGTGGTTCAGCGACGAAGCCGCCTTCGCTTCCAGCACGAAGCGCTGCTTACGTTCGGGGTCTGCGACCTTCTCCGCAGGCAGGACTTTGATGGCGACAAAGCGGTCCAGGCGGGTGTCACGGGCCTTGTAGACGACGCCCATCCCTCCCGTCGCCGAGTTTCTCGAGGATGCTGTAGTGCGAGATGGTTTTACCGATCACTGGCGCGAATCTTACGTCCCTAGAGCGGGCAAGTCAATGAAAGCCGGGGAGTTGGCAGTGTCTCGAAAGGGTTGTTGGCGAAACATCCCGATTACAGTGCGCCGGGATAAACCGGCATGAAGCAGAGAATGCAAAATTCTCACGAGTAAGGAGTAGCGATCCGCTCGGCCCCGAGTTTTGCGTTGGGCGCCGCGAGGTGCACAGCGAAGCGTAAACAGGGGAATAGGTGGGGTGGGCTATGGAGCTCCGAAAAGATGCAATCCGGACGCCGACGCCTTTGTAATGCGCGGAAGGCAACATGAGCAGGGGCGATAGCGCGAGTCCCCGCCCAGTCCGGCGTAGTCGAAGACCNNAAACTTCATGCACGAGAACCGGTAGACCTCGGAGATGCCTGCCTCTGAACTTAGCGGCAGGACGGTGGGAGAAGGCTCAGGCCGTACGGCCCGCATGCACGTCCCCGAGGAGTCGGACAGCGGCATAGTACCGATGAACCGCTCGAACAACGACGGAAAGCTCGTCGGCGGAGAGTGAGGAGGGAAGGCTGCTGATCAAGGAGAACTCTCTTCCATCTAGCACGTACCCGACACAGAGCGGGTCTGCGCGTGTCCCAAGGGTGGGCGAGAGTGCGGGCAAAGCGGTATGCTTGGCCGTTATTCATCCGCGATAAGAGCCGCATGCGCTAATGAGCGCTCGTGCGGATCCGTGCGGGGGG
>PKXK01000109.1 GCA_003132325.1 Acidobacteriaceae bacterium | reverse complement strand
ATGGAATCAATTACACTCAGAACCGCAACATCGCAATTGCGATCATACTGCCGCCGCCCTGGACGCTGCCGGCAGCCGCTCGCGGTCTCGCTTTTCTGCAATGGTGTCATAATGCTTCGCAATGAATTCTGTGTTGCCCGCGCCTGCATCCGCTACGCTCCATCGTATTCGTCGGATCCAAGCCATCACCATCGGCTGGATGAGCGCCGAAGCCGTTCTGTCCCTCTCGGCGGCATGGATGGCTCGCAGCCCCGTGTTGCTGGCTTTCGGCGGTGACAGCGCCATCGAACTCCTCTCCGCGGTAGTGGTGTATCGGCGGTTTAGCGCAAAGCGGCAGGAGACATCGGAACGCTTGGCAGCCCGCATCGCCGGAGGTCTTTTGTTCGTATTGGCGGCCTACGTGGCACTGATCGCGATCTTGGCGCTGCTTGGACGCGGTGAAGTGAGGCCAAGCCTGCTTGGGATTCTCGTATTGATCGTCGCAGCGGTGGTGATGCCTCTGCTCGCACGGCAGAAGCGCCGGCTGTCCGCCTTGACCGCCAGCGCAGCACTGAGAGCGGACGCAACGCAGTCCGCGCTTTGCGGCTACTTGTCCATCATCGCGCTCGCAGGCCTGGTTGCGAATGCTTTCTGGGGAATCACCTGGGCTGATCCCGTGGCCGCCCTGTGCCTGATACCGCTGGTTATGAGGGAGGGTTGGCAGGCTCTCAAAGGAAGGCCGTGCGACTGCTGCTAAAAGTTCCAGATGGAGTTTGCACAACGATCGCGTCTGGAACTTCTCGACAGCCGAGCCACCTACCTGCCAAGATAGTCTGTCTATGCGAACCCTGCAATTTCCGCTGAGTGTTTTCTTTTTCTCATTTTTTGCGATGGCGCAGATACCCTCCTCACTCAACCTCATGCCCGTGCCGGCGAAGGTTCAGGTTGGAAGCGGTCAGCTGGTCGTCGACCAATCGTTTACCGCGGTGAGTACTAGCCAAAGAGACGCGCGCCTTGACGGTGGCATCGCCAGATTCCTCGATCAGGTCAGCCGTCAGACGGGCATGCAGCTGAATGGGCAGTCGGCCGATGCCTCCAACGCGACCCTGGTCATCCGTGCCGAGAACGCCGGCCGCAAGGTTCAGGAACTTGGCGAGGATGAATCCTATACCCTCGAAATCACGCCATCGCGCGCGACCTTGACTGCGCCGAACGCCCTGGGAGCGCTCCACGGATTACAGACATTCCTGCAACTGATCGAGCCTACTCCCGCGGGTTTTGCGGTACCGGCGATCACCATCGAGGACCAGCCTCGCTTTGCCTGGCGTGGCCTGCTGATTGACGTCAGCCGCCATTTCATCCCCATCGAAGTGCTCAAGCGTAACCTCGACGGAATGGCTGCGGTGAAGATGAATGTCTTGCACTGGCATCTTTCCGACGACGAGGGCTTCCGCGTCGAGAGCAAGCGCTTTCCCAAGCTGCAGGAGTTGGGCTCGGAGGGACAGTACTACACGCAGTCCGAGATCCGCGATTTCGTGGCCTATGCGCGCGACCGCGGGATCCGCGTGGTTCCAGAATTTGACATGCCCGGGCACAGCCGCTCCTGGATGGCCGGTTATCCGGAACTTGCCAGTGTGCCCGGCTCTTACCGGGCGGGCAGGATCGCGGGCGCCGATACCGTCATGGATCCCACGCGGGACGGGACCTATAAGTTCCTCGACAAGTTTATTGGGGAAATGGCGGGCCTCTTCCCCGACGCTTACTTTCACATTGGCGGCGATGAAGTGACCAACAAGCCGTGGGACTCGAATCCGAAAATCCAGGAATTCATTCGGGCTCACGGCATGAAGAACAACCGCGATTTGCAAGCCTATTTCAATCAACGCCTGCAAAAGATCGTGAGTAAACACGGGAAGATCATGATGGGTTGGGATGAGGTGTTGCATCCCGACTTGCCGAAAACCGTGCTGGTCGAGTCGTGGCGTGGGCAGGATTCCCTGGCCGAGGCCGCGAGACAAGGGCATCGCGGACTGCTCTCCTATGGCTACTACCTCGACTTGATGTGGCCTGCGGCCCGGCACTACGCCGTAGACCCAATGACAATGACAATGACAAAGCCGGGTGCGGCGGCGGCGCTCTCCACCGAGGAACAGAAGCGCATTCTGGGCGGCGAGGCTTGCATGTGGTCGGAGTTCGTCACTCCAGAAACGATCGAGTCGCGAATATGGCCGCGCCTGGCGGCGATCGCCGAGCGCTTCTGGTCGCCGCAGGAAATTCGCGACAACCAATCCATGTACCGGCGGCTGGAGGAAGTAAGTTGGCGTCTCGGTTGGTTGGGGTTGAACGGCGTGTCGAAGTATGAGTCGAACTACGCGACGATGCTCCACCGTCTCGCGGGTAGTCACGATATTGCCGCGCTGCGCGTCCTGGCCGATGTGGTTGAACCTACGAAAGACTACACGCGCACGGAAGTCTTTCCCCAGCCTCCGGTGAAGTCCACGCCGTTGAACCGACTGGCGGATGCGGCTCGGCCCGAGAGCACGGTGGCGCGGCAATTCGCGGAACTGGTTGAAACCTACCTCCAGAGTGGCTATAAGGATTCCGCTGCCGAGGCGCAGATCCGGGCGTGGCTCGTGAAGTGGCGCGACAACGACGCGAACCTCAAAGCTGTTTTGGACCGTTCATTTCTTTTGGCGGAGGACATGCCGTTGTCCGAAGATTTGGCTACTCTTGCCACAGCTGGACTGGAGGCGCTCGACAACATCGGTAAGAATCAGCCGCTGCCGGACGCATGGCGCACCGCACAGTCGGCGGTGGTCGACCGGTCGATGAAGCCACGCGCGAACCTGCTGGTGATGGTGGCTCCTCCGATTCAGAAGTTAGTCGAAGCCACGGCATCTTCGCATTAGCAGCGCAACCGCGTGATGAGTACCCAGAGAAGGGGCGCCGGGGCTGACAGCCCGGAGTGCAATCTCTTCAATATCGAGGGACTGCCCGCATCGCCCTTCCGCACCGATGATTGGCCCGGCATCACAAAATAGCAAAACGTAAGGGCCCGAAACCGAAAATCTGCGCGTCACTGTCATTTGTGATCTTCCGCACGCCCAGGGCGTGACCCGGAACACAGCGGTCTGCCCACCGTCTCCTGTATTCAATTGTGGGTGGCATTCAGCCGGAGGGCTCTCCGGCGTACACGAGCGACCGCAAGCACCAGCATGCAGGCTTTCAAAGATTCCGGGCACCTTTTTCGATTGGCGGCAGTTTTTGCCTTGGGCACACTGCTGTTCCTGGTCATGCGCAGCTTTCTGGTGCCAAAAAGCTTTGGACAATACGGGCACTACCGCGGGAACGCCATGGCGGAAATCGCCGCGCGGCCTATCAACTTCGCAGGCCATGAAACTTGCGAGACCTGCCATGCCGACGTGCTCGACAAGAAAAAGGGCGGCAAGCATGCCCACGTCAATTGCGAGGCCTGCCATGGACCCCAGGCCAAGCACGCCGACGATCCGTCCTCGGTGCAGCCTCCGAAGCTCGACACGGCGGTACTCTGCGTGCGCTGTCACGAGGCGAACGCAGCCAAGCCGAAAAACTTCCCGCAGGTTGCTTCCGCCGACCATTCATCCGGCCTTCCCTGCGATACGTGCCACCAGCCGCACAGTCCGGCCATCGAGAGTCCGGCCGCCGGAGGCGCGAAATGAGCATCTCCCGGCGCCATCTTCTTCTGCTGTTGCCCGCAGCGGCCGTGGCGTGGAAGCACGTTCTGGCTGGAACTCCGGAGTTGTCCCCCAACTACACCATGAGCCAGCATTGGTGGAGCATGCTGATCGACCTGCCCAAATGCATCGGCTGCGGGAACTGTGTCCGCGCCTGCCAGGTCGAGAACGACGTGCCCGACGGATACTTCCGCACCTGGGTCGAGCGCTACCACGTGTTGGATTACGACATTGAGAATCCCCACGTAGATTCTCCCGACGGCGGCAAGAAGGGCTTTCCTCCCACGAAAGACGAGGGCGGAAAAAACTTCTTCGTGCCCAAACTCTGCAACCACTGCGCCGACTCACCTTGCACGCAGGTCTGTCCGGTGGGCGCAACCTTTATCAGCCCGGATGGCGTGGTTCTGATCGACAAGAAATACTGCCTCGGCTGCCGGTATTGCATTCAGGCCTGCCCCTACGGTTGCCGCTTCCTCAACCCGCAGAGTAATACCGCCGAGAAATGTACTCTCTGCTATCACCGGATCACGAAAGGCCTGACCACCGCATGCTGCGAGGCCTGTCCGACGGGCGCGCGGCAACTAGCGGACCTGAAGAATCCCAACGACCCGATTCACGAGTTCCTGAAAACCCATAGCGTGCAAGTTCTGAAACCTTACATGGCGACTCACTCCAAGGTCTTTTACAACGGCCTGGATGGTTCTGTGCGATGACCAGCGCGATAAATAGCGCGATGAATTCTTCGATACAGCAAGGAGACTGGTAGCGGATATGTCTGGCGTTGAAGGCTTCATGTATCCGAACGAAATCGAGCTGCAGTGGAGCGTCCTGATCGTGCTCTATCCGTTCCTGACGGGACTGGTGGCGGGCGCGTTCATTCTGGCCTCGCTGGAGCGCGTGTTCCGGGTGAAGGCGGTACAGCCCACCTACCGACTGGCGTTGCTGACGGCCCTGTCCTTCCTGCTGGTAGCGCCGTTGCCGCTGCAACTGCACCTCGGACACCCGGAACGTTCGTACGAAATGTACCTCACGCCGCACAAGACTTCCGCGATGGCCATGTTCGGGTTTGTTTACCTCTGGTATCTGATGGCGGTTCTGGTGCTGGAAGTCTGGCTGGACTACCGGCGCGACATCGTGGTGCTGTCTCAGTCCACCACCGGATGGAAGCGCTGGCTCTACCGGCTGATGACCCTGGGATCAAGCAACATCAGCGAACGCGCACTCGCGGTGGACGAACGAGTGGGCTGGCTGATTACGCTGATCGGCATCCCTTCGGCGTTCCTGCTGCACGGTTACGTCGGGTTTATTTTTGGCTCGATCAAGGCGAACCCGTGGTGGTCGTCGCCGCTGATGCCGGTGGTGTTCATCTTCTCGGCCATGGTGTCGGGGATCGCCGCCGTGATGCTCCTCTACATGTTGATGACGTGGTCTCGCGGAGAGACGGTCGATATGCGCTGCGTCGACACAATCGCGACCTACCTGTTCTATATCTTCATTATTGATTTCAGTTTGGAGATGCTTGACCTGATCCACCGCATCTACGAGGCCGATGAAAGCTTCCGCAGCCTGGATTTCATGGTCCATACCAAGCTGTACATGTCGCATATCGTGGTGCAGATCATGCTGGGCACGGTTACACCCATTCTGCTTCTCGCTTTGACTCAGGTGCTGAAGCTCGGCGAAATGACCCGCAAACGCATTTACGCGGTGGCCGGATGCCTGACCCTGATCGGCATTTTTGCCATGCGCTGGAATGTCGTGATTGGGGGCCAGTTATTCTCCAAGAGCTTTCTGGGATACACGACGTATAAGATGAGCCTGGTCACACGCGAAGGACTGCTGATGGCCATTGTGCTGACCGTTCTGCCGTTGGTCATTTTGTGGGTGCTGGTGAAGCTCCTGCCTCCCTGGCCGGAAGGAACTTCGGGCTCGCTCCCCGACGCCACACCCGCGAACTAAATTTCCGAGCACGACGTTCGACCCGTATTTTTTTGCCAGCCTCAAAGCGGTGGAGACTATGGACGATCTTCTCGAGGCTTTAGCGCGGCTTTCCGAACGACTGGAGCACCTGGAGAGCCGAGTCTCCGCCCTGGAACGGTCCCCCAAGACCGCCAACTCCCGCCCCTCCCCGACAACAGTGCCGATGAGCGCAACGCCTGCCACGGAACCGATCGCCCTTCCGCAAGAGGGAGGAGTGTTTCCGGTTGTGGGCAAAGCCATGCTCGGAATTGCAGGCGCCTACCTGCTGCGAGCCGTGGCGGAATCGGGGTCATTGCCGCAGTGGGTGGTCGTAGCGCTTGCCCTTGCCTATGCGGGCATGTGGTTGCTATGGGCGGCGCGGGTTCCGGCAAACACCCCCTTTGCCAGTATCGCGTACGCCGTGACCTCGGCCTTGATTCTTGCCCCCATGCTCTGGGAACTCACGCTGCGTTTCAAGGTACTGCCTGCCGCGGCGGCCGCTGGAGTGCTGATCGCGTTTGTGGCCGGGGCATCGGCCCTGGCGTGGAAACGCAATCTCGTACCGGTCCTCTGGGTAGCCAACGTCGCCGCAGTCTTGACGGCCCTCGCGTTGATGATTGCCACGCGCGATCTGGCTCCTTTCCTGTCGGCGCTCCTACTCATGGCCGTGGTCAGCGAATTCGCGGCGGATCGCAATCGCTGGCTGCGCCTCCGTTTTCTGGTGGCGCCTGCGGCAGACCTGGCCGTTTGGATTCCGATCTACATCTACTCGCTGCCGGAAAGTGCCCGCTTGGACTACGCACCCGTCCACAGTGCGGTACTGCTCACGCTCCCGTCTGTTCTGTTTCTGATTTATGGGGCCAGCGTCACCTTTCGGACTACGTGGTTGCGCCAGCGGATCGCCATGTTCGAGATCGCGCAGACCGTTATCGCGTTTCTGCTGGCGGCCTTCAGTTGGTTCTGGTTCGAGCCTGCCGATCGCGTGGGCCTGGGGATTTTCTGCTTGTTCTTCTCGGCCGCCTGTTACGCGGTAGCGTTCGTCCGTTTCGACCGCTGGCGGGAACGACGCAACTACTGGGTGTATTCCACCTGGAGCGCCTTATTGCTCCTGGCGGGCACGTTCCTTTGTTTCCCGCCGCTGCTGCTGGCGTTGTTATTGAGTGCGGCCGCGATAGTTGCCACTGTAGTTGGCGCCCGGACGGGTCGCCTGACGCTTCAGTTCCACGGCTTGTTGTATATAGCGGCGGCGGCTTTTGCTTCTGGCCTGTTGGATTATGCGGTCCGTGCCCTGGCGGGAACTTTCCCCAGCGCCCCTGGCTGGATGGTCTGGTTGGTGGCCGCTTCCGTGCTTCTCTGCTACGCAGTTGGAGGACGTTTCCCGGGAGAACTGTGGAAGCAGCGGCTGCTGCGATTGTTATCGGCAATTCTGGCCGTCAGTGCCGCCGCCACCCTGCTGGTCTCGGCCCTGGTCTGGCTGGCGTCGGTTGGCATGACTCCCGGGGCATCCCATATCGCCGTGATCCGTACGCTCATTACGTGCGCTCTGGCGCTCACCCTCGCCTACGGGGGCTCGCGCTGGCAGCACATCGAACTGGTGTGGATTGCGTACGGCACACTGGCCTTGGTCACGGCCAAGCTTCTGTTCGAAGACTTGCCCCACGGGCACTCGGGATCGATCGCCGTGTCGATCTTTCTCTACGCGGTCGCTCTGATTAGCGTTCCTCGCATGGCGCGCCTGGGATCGCAACCAGGGGGAAGCCGGAACTCGTCGAAACTCTGACGCTCTTGCGGCGCGGCGTAACGAAAATCCTTTCCAAGCAAACCTGCGGGCACTGCCCTATCGCGAGTCCAGAGTTGCTCCCGCCACGGGCAACTGCCGAGCTCCTCCACCCCGGTGCGCCCGGCCTGGACAGCCGAGGGCGGCTGTCCCTACACGAGCAGGATGCAGCAATGGCTGGAGGCTAGTTGGTGCTGTGGACGACCAGGATCATGCCTGGACGCAGCGATGCGACATTCTGGTTGTCGTGCTTCAGGGCGGAAACCGTCGTGTTGTAGGAGTTTGCGATCGACGACAGGGTCTCCCCGCGCTTGACCTTGTGATGCTTTACAGCGGGATGGGCGACTGCCGTTGCCGATGCGGTCTGGGTTCCGGCGTGCTGTTTTGAGCGGCTGGGGCGTTTACTGATACTCGTGCTCGCGACCTGCGTTTCGCCCGCGCTGCGGGTGACGGGCAGGTGCAGATACAAAACCCTTCTTCCCGCCAGGCTGCTTCCTTTGAGGTGGTTCCAGCCGCGAAGCATTTTCGCGGACACGCCAAAATTCTCGGCGACCGACTCCACCGTATCGCCTTTGCGCACCTTGTAGTGGGTGGTGGCATGGGCGTAGCTGCTGGTATCGCTCTGTTTGCCGGGGGCGATGGGGATGATCAGNNTCATTGGCTTCGGCGATGGCTTTCGCGGTGGTGTGAAAAGTTCGGGCGATCGAGGCTAGTGTTTCTTCACTCTGTACTTTGTGGTAACGCCACCAGACGCGCTTGTCGGCTGGAATGGAGGCGACCGCGGTCTGAAATTTGTCGGCCGTCCCGGCGGGCAGGTGGAGTTCGAATGCACGATCCTTGGGCGTGGTGAGCCGGAGCAGGCTGGGGTTCAGATCGAGCAAGTCGGAGGTGGTGACATCCACGCACTCGGCGGCGAGTCGGAGATCGATGGGATAGTCGATCTTGACTGTGTCGTAAGGAACCGGCTTTTCCTTCACCACCGAATCCAGCCCGTATTGCGTGGGATTCTTGGCCATGATGGTGACGGCCACGATGATGGGGACGTAGTTGCGGGTTTCTTTCGGCAGCACGTTGCGGCGGTAGAGTTCCCAGAAATCGGCGAAGCCGGTGCGCTTGACCGCGCTTTGGACGGTACCGGGACCGGAGTTGTAGGCGGCCATGGCCAGGTACCAGTCTCCGAACTGGGTGTAGAGATCTTTCAGATGGTGAGCGGCGGCACGAGTCGCCTTTTCTGGATCCTGCCGGTCATCGACCCACCAACTGCGCTCGAGCCCGTAGCCTTTAGCGCGGCTGCCCATGAACTGCCACATGCCGCGAGCGCCGGCTCGGGAAACCGCCAGCGGATGGAATCCGGACTCGGCCTGGGCAAGATAGATCAGTTCCTGGGGAACGCCTTCTTCCTGCAGGGTGCGCCGGATCATGTCTTCGTANNAAATAGTTGATGTAACCGGCAACCTGGTCGGTCATGACCAGCGGCAGATCGGAATGCGTAAATTTGATTTCGGCTTCGGCTTTGGCCTTGATGGTTGGGTCGACGGCGGGAGTGAGTTCGTTGGCTTCGTCAATCGGCGCGGGTTCCGATTTTTGCTCGGCAAAGCCGTCGCCCTGCTGTAAGGCGGCAAGTTCGAGGCCGTTGATGCCGTCGAGGATGCGGTCAAGCTCGTGCGCCAGGCGATCGTCGGAACGGAGATCGAATCCGCTGCCCAGAAGTTGGTTGAAGGCGGAGTCGAAATTCTGCTTGGCGGCTTCGAGGTGCCCGGCGCGATAGTTATCCTGCCCTGACTGGTACTCTTTTTCGACGCGCGCGATCAGGTCGGCCACGGGATCGACTGCGAGTGCCTGTGGAACCTGCGGCTTCGATTGCGGTTCGGCGGCGGCGGTTTGCTGCTTTTGCGGATCGGGCGGGCTGCTGGCCGCGACTAGGGCCGGCGCTTGACCTTGAGCCGGGGGCCTGAAGGAAGACGATTTCTGGGCGCTTTGGCAAGCGAGGGTCGACGCCAAAGTCGCCGACAATGCGGCCGCGATCAGAATCGCCAGATACGAGTGAGAAGAAAGCCTCATATTTTCAAAAACTTACCGCAACCGCTTCCGGGCCAGAGCGAACGTTCTCTAGTATGAGATGGTACTATCGCAAAATTCGTTGGGTCAACGCTACAGAAGACACATAGACGCCATTACTTTGGGAACCGGTGGCTAGGTTACGGCAGCCTGGCGGAGGATAGCAAGCGGGGCCGTGGCAAGCGTGGGGCCGTGGCAGCCCGGGCGGGCTGCTATCGGTGACAGTCGGGCGGGCAGTGCACCAGCCTGCGCTTCATGACAAAGTTCGACTAGACAACAAAGTCCGACTGATTGAGAGTTAAGATTTCAGGTAGATTGCTAAAGAGAATCGGTTTGTTGCCGACGAATCTTACATCGTTCTGGATACATCGAAGCCAAATATGAAAGCCATACAGGTTAAGCGCACGGGTGGGCCGGAAGTCATGGAACTGGTGGACTTGCCGGTTCCGCAACCGAAATCGAACGAAGCCGTGGTGAAGATTGAAGCGGTGGGCGTGAACTTCATCGACGTTTATAACCGCGAAGGCCGCTACCCGGCGGCGCTGCCGTTTGTTCCGGGACAGGAAGCGGCGGGCGTGGTTTCGGCGGTGGGCAGCGAGGCACACGAGGTCGCGGTTGGGGATCGTGTAGCTTACACCTCGGCGCTCGGGAGCTATGCCGAGTACACCGCGGTGGCGGCCGACCGTCTGGTGAAGATTCCGGCCGGAGTTGGAGCGCGCGAGGCCGCGGCTGCCATGTTACAGGGGATGACGGCGCACTACCTTTCTCATGACACGTATATGCTGAAGAAGGGCGAGACGGCGCTGATCCATGCCGCAGCCGGCGGAGTTGGGTTGCTGCTGGTGCAGATGGCGCACAACATTGGGGCGCGGGTGATTGCGACGGTTTCGACCGAGGAAAAGGCCAAATTGGCGCGAGCGGCGGGAGCCGACGAAGTTATTCTTTATACCCAGGTTGATTTTGAGGCGGAGACAAAACGGCTGACCGGCGGCAAAGGCGTGGATGTGGTGTATGACTCGGTAGGCAAGACGACGTTCGAAAAGGGTCTGAACCTCCTGCGTCCGCGCGGCATGATGGTGCTCTTCGGAGCTTCCAGCGGACCGGTTGCGCCGCTGGATCCGCTGGCGCTTACGCAGAAGGGGTCGATGTTCCTGACGCGGCCCTCGCTCGGGCATTACATTATCACCGCCGAGGAGTTGCAAGAGCGCGCCGGAGCGGTCTTCGGCATGATTCGGGCCGGCAAACTCAAGTTGCGAATCGAACACGTGTATCCGCTGGCCGAAGCGCCGCAGGCGCACCGCGATCTGGAAGGGCGCAAGACCACGGGGAAGCTGCTGCTGCTCACGTAGGGACAGCCGCCCTCCGGCTGTCCAGCCAGACATAGTCCGGCAACGTCCGGCAACGCGCTGAGATCCCATGCCCTTTGTGGAATTGAAAAATTCGCCTCGTGCGGCTGGGGTTCGGCCGGTTCAGATTCATTATCGGGATGTGGGCACCGGTCGGCCGCTGGTTTTCTTGCATGGGGGGTGGGGTTATGGAGTGTATCCCATCGAGCGGCAGATCGCGGCCTTCAAGAGCCACGTGCGCTTTGTGATTCCGGATCGATCTGGACATGGGCGATCCTCTCCATTGCTTACGCAACTGCCTACCGATTTTCATCAGCGCGCCGCGGAAGAGACGCTGCTGGTACTCGATGCGCTGGGGATCGAGCGCGCGGTTCTTTGGGGACACAGCGACGGGGCGGTGATTGCCGCGATGATTGGACTGTCCGCTCCGCGGCGGTGCGAGCGTTTGATTCTGGAAGCATTTCATTTTTACCGTGACAAGCCTGGCTCGCGCAGTTTCTTCTCGGGCTTTGCCAATCATCCGGAAAACGTTAATGAAAAGATACAAAGTTTGCTGGCGGCGGATCATGGTGCGGAACGCTGGAGCGAAGTAGTTCAGCGGAATTGCCGCGTCTGGTTGAAACTGGCGGCCGCGAGCACGCGACCGGGCGGGGCCCTGGGCGAGGACCTCTATGACGGCCGCCTGCGCGAGATGAAAGTGCCAGTGACATTTGTGCATGGCAGGCACGATCCCCGAACCGAGCCGGGAGAGATAGAGCGAGCACACGAAGCGCTCGCCGGCGCGGAGGCGCGATTTATCGAGGATGGGCGGCACAGCCCGCACAGCGAAAAAGAATCTTGGCGGGAATGCAATGGGATTCTTCGCGAATTAATGGCCAATAAGTAGAGCGTGTTTCATAAATCGGTTTTGGGTAGGCCACGGCTTCACAGGCCGCCGAAAAACTCAGGTTTGTATCAGGGCATCGCTTTAGCGATGCCGCAAGTCCTTCAAAATCAGATGCCCCTTTAGGGGCTGAGCGGCGAGTGTCGACTTTTCCGCATCCTCTTCAGCCGTGCCGTTCAGGGCCAAGAAAAATGCGGGCTTTAGCCCCTGAGGGCCGCGACTCCCGACCTGAAAAGGGTTTCTGAAACACACTCTAGTCTTTTGCCGGGCGGCCGGTGCTGGCCCGCCCTACGCAGTCTGCGACTTTCTCGGGCGTGAGTAGTTGTTCAGATACGCGGGCAGGTCTTGCTTGCAACGCTCGTCGCGGATGGGCGTGCCGGAATTCATCTCCAGCGGAATCACTCCCGCCCAGGTTGGGAACGAGTAATCCTCTTCGTCGTCCACGGGCGGGCCGACGCGGACTTTTGCCGAAAATTCACTGATTGGAAGGCGCAGGACCGATGTTGCCTTCAGTTCTTTTTCCTTGGGCTGGCGCGAATCGTCCCAGCGATGAGGAAGGATGTGCTCGCTCAGCGCGCGCAACGCCGAGAGCTTTTCTGCCGGATCGTCGACCAGCGTTGCCGTGCCCAGAATCACCACCGAGCGGTAGTTCATCGAGTGATTGAAAACGGAGCGGGCGAGCACTAACCCATCGACCAGAGTGACCGTGATGCAGACGGGAGCGCCTTGATCGAGGTTACGCACCATGCGGCTGGCGGTCGAGCCGTGGATGTAAAGCACGTCTCCGTCGCGTCCGAAAGACATGGGGATGACGAACGGCTGTCCGTCGGCAACGAAGCCGACGTGACAGAACAAAGCTTCGTCGAGGATCTGGTTAACGGCATCGCGATCGTAGACTGCCCGCTGCGGTTCGCGCACTACGCGGGTGCGTGGAGTGGGATTGCTGGACATGAGATGGACTTCCTAGGCAGGCGCCAAGAGTGGTGAAACAGAAATTCTAGCAGGTTGAACGAAAAACCCGGAGAGGGCATCCCTAGCGCAACGGAATGGCTTTGCCGTTTTCGACCTTAAAACTCATGGAGTCAGCTCGTTCGGTCGCCGTCTCTTCTGTAGCGACCACATGGCCTCTTGCCTCAAGAGTTCGGTGCGCAGCGTCGTAGACGACATTGTCGGCCAGGAGCGAGAAAAGGTTGTACGCCACGAAGACTTGAGGTGCTAGATGTTTCTGGCTAGTGTATGTATAGGTGCCATTGACTGCTGTCCTGTTGCCATAGTGCACGTAAACCTCGAAAGGTACACCGTCCGCTGAAGGAACCGGGAAAGACTCTTCTCGCGTGCAAAATAGGCGTACCCCTTCATCCAGTTCATCCGCAGTGGGCGGGGCGCCCGAACTGTTGGAGACTACCACGTCGCAACTTCCAGCTACGAGTAGGGCGGCGTTGAAAGTGACTCGCGTCGGCGACGTAATCCGAAAGGCCGGTCGGTGGAAGAGGTGAAAGCGAGGGTACTGAACCGTCATAGTGTAGACCCCTAGTTCGAGGTCGGCTTCGTAGACACCCTTTGCATTCGTGGACGCTTCCTTGGTCGTTTGATTGCTGTGGAACGAGACCTTGGCTCCAGGGATTACGCCTTCGTTAAGGTCGGTGACGGTTCCTTGCACGTGGAAGGATTCGGATTGGGCGGCCGATTTCGCGGCGCCCAACACCACATGGGAGCATAGCAAAACAACAAGCTGGGTTGTAATCGAGAATTTCATCGGGACCACCCCAGACGGTTGGTTTCAAGCCGATTCTACGCCCTCACTGCTACAGCAGCCCGCCGGTTCGTATCGCCAGGATGTTGAGCGCCATCTCCAGTTTCGTGATGGCCTCGCCGAGTTCGGGATGATTTCCGACCTTCTGCTGCAGTTCCTTCAGAAGCTGGTGCGCGCTGGCGACGTGCTCTACGGCCTGGGTCGAGTTTTGCTCCGGCTTCGGTTCGCTGGGTTGTGGCATGGTCTTGCTCCCTTGGGTACAGGTCAATTCTATCTACAATTGGTCGGTGCGGCAGGGTCACTTGCGCCGCCTTTTCCCTGATGGCTTTGGCTGCTCTTCGAGCACCGCGAACTGAATCTTCTTCTCCACCGGATCGATGCGGTCGACCAGTACCCGCACTCGATCCCCCATGCTGTAAATCTTGCGCGAGCGCTGGCCGATGATTTCGCGCGTGGCTTCATGGTAGGTGTAGCGGTCGTCGGTTAGCGTGTTCAGCGGGACGAGGCCCTCGACGAAGAGGTCGGTAAGTTCCACGAAGAATCCGAATTTGGTCACGCTGATGATGAGGCCGTCGAAGTCGTCTCCGATGCGGTGCTCCATGAATTTTACTTTCTTCCACTCCATCAGGCCGCGCTCGGCTTCGTCGGCGCGGCGCTCGGACTGGCTGGATTCGTCGGCGATGTTGTGGAGTTCGTCGAGCGCGATGGGGCCGCCGAGCGGCGCGATCGCTTGCTGATGGGCGTCGCGATCGCGGCGCTTGGACCACGGCGAAGGCGGCGGGCCCTCATCCTGCCTGTGTGGTGACGGGGCGGAGCTTGTCCTGAGCGGAGCCGAAGGGCCCCCCTTCAACACGATATTCATGGATTGCGACGTCCCCACCGGAACTTCTCCATCCAACTTTTCGGCCGACTTTCGCAGCACTTCTTTCAGAATGCGGTGCACGATCAGGTCGGGATAGCGGCGGATGGGCGAGGTGAAATGGGTGTAGGTGGTGGCGGCTAAAGCGAAGTGTCCCCGATTTTCTTCGGAGTAGCGGGCTTGCTTCAACGACCGCAACATGAGAAAGCTCAGGATTCGTTCCTCCGGTTTGCCCGCGATCTTCTCCGTGAGTTTCTGATACATGCGCGGAGTGATGTGAATTTCTTTGGGCACTTCGATTTCCCGGACGCGCTTGCCCGTGCCGCGGGCGTCGCGGCGATCGGCTTTAAGTTGCATGCGCTCAATGGGCAGCGCGCCCACTCCTAGCGAGTATCCGAAGGTGGCGGCGATGACTTCGAAGTCGTAGACGCGTTTGGCGTCGGGCTTTTCGTGGATGCGGTAGAGCGAAGCGATCCGCTTGTTTTCGAGATAGTGGGCTACGCACTCGTTTGCCGAGAGCATGAATTCTTCAATGAGACGGTGGGCGATATTGCGCTCCGAGCGCGTGATGCTCTTCATCATTCCGAATTCGTCGAACTCAATCACCGCCTCGGGGAGATCGAAATCGATCGATCCGCGGCGTTCGCGTTTGCGGTTCAGGATCATCGCCAGATCGCGCATGCGNNCTGCAAATGTCGGTCGAGAGTTCGAGCGGCAGCATGGGGACGGCGCGGTCGGGAAAATAGACGCTGGTGCCGCGCAGACGGGCTTCCTGATCGAGCGGCGAGTTGGGAGTCACGTAGTGGGCTACGTCGGCGATGTGGACTTGCAGTTCGTAGTTGCCATTTTCCAGTTGGCGGACGTGGACGGCATCGTCGAAATCGCGCGCGGTTTCGCCATCGATGGTGACAATCGGAAGCTGGCGGTAATCGCGGCGGTGGCGCAATTCGCCGGCGGAAATTTCGGATTCGATGCTAGTTTCCAGGGCCTGGGCTTCTTCGATCACTGCGGGCGGAAAGCGGTGGGGCAGGTGAAACTTGCGGATCATGATCTCGACATCGACGCCGAAGTCGTTTTCTTCGCCGAGGATCTCGATTACGCGGCCACGCGGGTCTTGCGTGGCGCTTGGCCAGTCGGTGATTTCCACGTCGACAACTACGCCTTCGAGATCCTGCCTGCCGGTGTGAACTGCGGCTTCGTCGCCGATTACGCGATCTTGGGATTTCTTCCTCTGTGCCCTCGGAGCCTGCCCTGAGCGAAGCCGAAGGGTCCCCTGTGGTTGCCTTGAGGGATCAACATCAAAAGCATCCACCGGGGGCACAGCGGACTGCACGTTCTCCATTCCCGGCGGAATGACGATTTCCTGGGTAACTTTTTCGTCGATCGGTTTAACGTAGTTGTGGCGGTGTCCGTAGTGGAAGATGCCGACCACGGTGGGATGGGCACGCGAGAGGGAGCGGAGGATGCGGCCTTCGGCGCGGCCATCGGTGCGGATGGCGGAGACTTCGACCAAGACGCGGTCGCCGTGCATGGAGGATCCGATGGCGGGCGGAGGAATGAAGACATCGCCGGCAAGGCGAGCCTTCAGATTGGCATCGAGCGAATCAGCTTCGGGAATTACGAAGCCGAAGCCGTCGCGATGCATGGTGAGGCGGCCGATAAGCGAGTTGCGTGACATCAGGTCTTAGGTCTCAGGTGTCAGGTCTCAGGTTGTAGGACTTCATGCTTTTCCTAAGACCTGACACCTAACACCTGACACCTGACACCTATTTCAAATACTTTTCCTCAATGATCCGCCGATGATGCAGTTCGTGTCCGGCGATGATGTAGGCTAGGGCACGCACCGTCACCTCGTTGCCGGCAGCCACACCGCGACGTGTCCAGG
>PKXK01000298.1:21824-33637 GCA_003132325.1 Acidobacteriaceae bacterium | reverse complement strand
CCTCGATCACTTCGCGATGTTCACGGTCGGTGTCGTTCTTGTAGCGCGCAAAGATTTCGTTCCACTGATCGGTCGGGACGGCGTACTCATTGCCGGCGTAGTACCAGACCGTGCGGTTCGGATCGTCGACCTTGGCTTCGATCTTGCCCTGTGCGGCGCGAATCGGCTGCGCAATTCCCTTCTTCACGCATTCCTGCTTGGCCATGAATTCGGGATTGCCGCCCAGCAAGATGTCGGTACCGCGACCGGCCATATTCGTGGCGATAGTGACCATGCCCTTGCTTCCGGCCTGCGCCACAATCTCCGCTTCGCGCTCGTGATATTTCGCGTTCAGGACGACGTGCTTGATTCCTTTCTTCTTCAGCAATTCGGAAAGCCGCTCCGACTTTTCAATCGACGTCGTGCCCACCAGCACCGGCTGGCTGCTGTCGTGCAACCTCTGGATTTCATCGGCGGCCGCAAAATATTTTTCTTTCTCCGTGCGGTAAACGATGTCCGGATTCTCCTGGCGCAGCAGCGTGCGATTGGTTGGAATCACGATAACTTCGAGCCGGTAGATCTTGTCGAACTCGGGCGCTTCGGTTTCCGCCGTGCCCGTCATGCCAGCCAGCTTCTTGTACATGCGGAAATAGTTCTGGAACGTGATGGTCGCGAGCGTCTGATTTTCGCGTTCGATTTTGACGTTTTCTTTCGCTTCAATCGCCTGGTGCAGCCCGTCGGACCAGCGGCGTCCGGGCATCAGGCGCCCGGTGAATTCGTCGACAATCAGCACTTCGCCGTCTTTGACCACGTACTCGACGTCTTTTTTGTAAAGCGCGTGTGCTTTGACAGCGGTCTCCACGTGATGCTTCAGCGCCCAGTTTTCCGGGTCGGCGACGTTGCCGATCCCCAGCAGCTTTTCGACTTTTTCCCAGCCCACGTCGGTGACCGTGCAGTTACGGTGTTTTTCGTCGACGACGAAGTCGCCGGTCATGATCTTGGGCTCGCCCGGCTGCGTGTCAACTTCCTCGCCCTTTTCAAGCTTGGGGATGATGCGATTCACCTTGTAATACTTGTCGGTGGACTCTTCGCTGGCGCCCGAAATGATGAGCGGCGTCCGGGCTTCGTCGATGAGGATGGAATCGACTTCGTCGACGATGGCGAAGTTGTGCACGCGCTGGACGCAATCGTGCAGGTCGAATTTCATGTTGTCGCGCAGATAGTCGAAACCGAATTCGTTGTTAGTGCCGTAGGTCACGTCGGCGGCGTAGGCGGCTCGGCGCTCCGCGTCGTCAAGGTCGTGGACGATTACGCCCACCGTCAGGCCGAGAAAGCTGTAGAGCTTGCCCATCCATTCCGAGTCGCGCTTGGCCAAGTAGTCATTGACGGTTACCACGTGCACGCCGCGTCCGCTCAGCGCGTTCAAATACACCGGGAGCGTGGCGACTAGCGTTTTGCCTTCGCCGGTTTTCATTTCGGCGATCTTGCCTTCGTGCAGAACCATGCCGCCGATCAACTGCACGTCGAAGTGCCGCATGTTGAGTACGCGCCGTCCTGCCTCGCGGACCACGGCAAACACTTCCTCAAGAAGTTCGTCGAGAACGCCCTTGAGCGCCTCGCTGCGTTGCGCTTCGATTTCCGTCTGGCGGTCGGGATCCGCGTCCGGTTCGTCGGCGATGGAGCTGAGACGCTCCTGAATCCGGGCGCGAAATTCCGCCGTCTTGGCGCGGAGTTGGTCGTCGGAGAGCTCCTGCATCCCCGGCTCGAGCGCGTTCATGGCCACGACACGAGGCTGCAGGCGCTTGACCTCGCGCTCGTTCTTCGTCCCGAAAATCTTGCCCAGCAATGTGTTGATCAAAACGGAAACCCTTCAGAGGACACGCGCCCCAACTATCAGTAAAAGCCTAGCACATTAGATGCGAGAGGAATGGTGAAGGACGGACCATGAGCAGCACCCGTCCGCAGCCGCCTAAAGAAACGGGTTCTGAATTACCAAATCTCCAAAGCGACGCCCATGCTGCATGTCCTCGCTATAGAGGACCTGGCAACCGCCCTGGATTGCAGCGGCCACGATAAGAGAATCGTACCAGGAGAGCTGATCGCGTCGCGCCAAATCCAGCGCACGAATGAATAGCCCAGGAGAGGAATGCACCGCCAACAACGGCCGCAGGGTGGTGTGCCAGTATCTCTCGATCTGCTCAAAACTCATCGGAGTCTGAAATGGCTTGCGCGCTACCGCAACGAACTCCTGCGCGACCTGGTAGCTGATGATGCCCGCACCCGTCGCAAGCGCTTCAGAGACAAGGCCGTCGGCGCGCCTGGCTTTATCGGGAGCTTCGAGGTCAAACGTGTAGACGAAAATGTTCGTGTCGAGGAAGTGCCTAGCGGCGCTCATTCATCTCTTCGCGTGTAAATTTTCGACCCGCGTTCACGTGGCGCAGCTCGTGCATCAGCGCGCGATACTCCTGTACCCGGGCCTTCCGTCCTGCAATCACTTTCAGCCAGTCCCGAAAAAGCTCATGCAGCGTAGTGTTTTGGCTCTGCGCTTCCTCTCGGGCCAGCTCGATGTCGGACTTGTCGGCGTTAAAAGTAATATTCTGTCGCACGAACACAGTGTACACCATTCTCGTGCGCTTGGGCAAACCGTCAGTCTTGCCACAGCGCCAATTGGCTTCGCCCGTCCTTCCCTGTAAGATTTCCTCCGACCCATGCCCACCTTCTACCAGCGGTTCCAGGAAACGGCCCGGAAGTTCCCCGACAACATTGCACTTGAGATTCAGCGGCAGCAGACGGTTGAGCGAGTCACCTTCGCGGAACTGACCCGCATGTCGGAGAGCGTCGCGAACTGGCTTTCGACGCGGGTTCCACGGGATGCGCGCGTCGCAATTCTGGCGGCAAACCATCCCCGGTGGGTGGCGGCCTATTTAGGAATCGTCGCCGCCGGCAGAACGGCGGTTCCGCTCGACACCGCTTTCCACGCCGATCAAGTGAAAAAGTTGTTGATTGACAGCGGAGCTTTGCTACTGTTCTGCGACGTAAAACATCTTCCGGTAGCGACGAAGGCCGTTGAGGAAGTCAACGTAGGTTTGGTAATGACTTCGGCGGCAGCGGAGCGGGTCGAGACGACCGCGACCACCTCGAATCCCACTCCTCGCACAGAACGCGATGAGCGGGGCACCCAGGGTTTGACTCCGCCCAGCAAAGATGAGTTCGCCGGCGATCTCGATTCCATCTTCGCCGCTGGCCCCGCTGGTTTTCAGCCTATCGTCCCTGCCGAGAGCGATCTGGCGGCCCTGCTCTACACCTCAGGCACCACTGCCGATCCCAAAGGCGTCATGCTCACCCACGCCAACCTCGTCGGCGAGGCGAATTCGGTGCTCGCGGTAATCAAGATTGGTCCTGAGGATGCCCTGCTCGGAATTCTCCCCATGTTTCACGTGCTCGCGCAGATGGCGAACCTTTTCCTGCCCCTGTTCAACGGCGCGCGCGTCGTCTACCTCGAAACGCTGAACACGACCGAATTGCTGCGCGCTCTGCGGGAACGCGACATCACCACGTTTTGCGTGGTGCCCCAGTTCTACTACCTGATTCACGAAAAAATTGTCAAAAAGCTGAACCAACGTGGCAAGGTCGCGCTGCGACTGGCGCGCACGCTGATGGCGTTCAACCGTGGGCTGCGCCGCATTGGAGTTAACGCCGGCAAGTTTTTCTTCGGAGAGATTCACGCCACCTTCGGCCCGCGCATGCGCTATCTGGTGACCGGAGGTTCGCGATTTGATCCGGCCGTCGCCCGCGACTTTTACTCGTTTGGCATCGACGTTCTCAACGCCTACGGCCTTACGGAAACCAGCGGCGGCGCATTCCTCAATCCCCCGGGGAAAGTTGTATTTGGCTCGGTCGGACCACCTCTGCCCGGTGTCGAAGCAAGAATTGTGGACCCGAAACCGGTGGAGGACGGCGCGCCGCCAGCGGGCGAAATTGCGATTCGCGGCGCCATCGTGATGAAGGGATACTGGAATCGCCCNNCGGCGCAAGGAAGTGATCGTGCTCGCCAACGGAAAGAATGTGTATCCCGAAGAGATCGAGGTGCACTACCTGCAGGCGCAGTACGTCAAAGAGATTTGTGTGATGGCGCTGGAGGCGCGCCCGGGAGATGCAACATCCGAGCGACTGCACGCCGTGGTCGTGCCGAACTTTGAACGGCTGCGCGAGCGCAAGATCGTCAACGCGAAGGAAGCGATCCGCTTCGACATTGAAGCGCTCTCCCACAAGATCGCGTCCACCAAACGGCTGGGCAGTTATGACATCTGGCAGGAGGATCTGCCGCGCACCACCACGCGCAAGCTCAAGCGCTTCCAGATTGAAAAGAGGGTTCGAGAGCTGCAACAAAGCGGCGGCGACTCGCAGATTGGCGCCGGGAAGCCGGTAACCCCACTCACCGGTGACGAGCAACAATGGCTCGAGCGCGAGGACGTAAAGCGCGCCCTTGCCATCGTTCGGGAATCGTCGCCGGAAGCTTCGCGCGCTCCCCTCGATGCCCTTCGTCCCACCCACAATCTGGAACTCGATTTGGGACTTGATTCCATGCAGCGCATCGAATTGCTGACCGCACTGGAGCAGCAACTTGGCGGCGATGTGCCCGAGTCGCAGTTGGCGGAAATTTATTCCGTGCGCGACTTGGTCGACGCCGTGGTTTCGAGCGCGAGCCGCGGCGAGGGCCAAGCCAGCCCGGCAGCACCGGCCTGGTCCACAATTTTGAGCGAGCCGGTGACCGATCCCGAGATTCTCGCCCTGGCGGAGCACAATATTTTCGCTGAAGTCTTTTTCTTTCTGCTGGGGAAACTGATTTATCTTTTCGCGCTCGACCGCTTTCACCTCAAAATGCGGGGCCTTGAGAATTTGCCCGAAAAGGGCCCCTACCTGATTTGCTCGAATCACCAGAGCTATATCGATCCGCTGGTGATGGTGGGGGCCATGCCGTATCGCCTGTTTCGCGATACCTTTGCGCTGGGCACGAGCGACATTTTCGGCACAGGATTCATGCGGCGGCTGGCGCGTTGGATTCGCGTGGCCGTTCTCGATCCCGACTCGAACCTGGTGCCCGCGATGCGCGCCGGAGCTTTTGGCCTCATCCAGGGACACATTCTGGTTCTCTATCCCGAGGGCGAACGCACCAATGACGGCAACCTGAGGGTATTCCGCAAAGGTGCCGCGATTCTCTCCATTCACACGCAGGCTCCGATTGTCCCGGTGGCGATCGAGGGCTTCTACGAAGCCTGGCCACGCCACCAAAAGTTTCCCAGGTTCACCGCTCTGCAACTGGTGTTCGGCAAGCCGATTCAACCCCCGCCGCTCGATCAGGCTCGCGAGGCGGCGTATGAACGGCTGACGTCCGAGTTGAAATCCAGAGTGGTGGCGATGTGGCGGGAATTGAGAGAAAAAGAGTCGAGAGAAAAGGAATTGCCGGGTGAACACGCGCCCGGGCCGCAATCCGGTTCGGAATCGAATTCGAAATCTAATTCTTCCAAGAGTGCGGCGCTAGTTGAAACACTTTAACTTCGCAACCCTGCGGTTACGCGCCCGCGCCCTTGGCTTGTATGCCCATGGCTTTCGCGAAGGCATCCACAACGCCGCTGTGAAACTTTTTGCCCGACCCGGCAAGAATCTCCGCTTCGGCCTGGGAGGGCGACAGAGCTTTGCCACCGGCGCCGCTGATTAGTTTCTGATAAGCATCGGCCACGGCCAAAATGTGCGCCTCGATCGGAACATTGACCGACCGCGCTCCTTGCTCCTGCAAGATCTGCTGCGCGACGATGATCGGAATCACCTGCCGCAGCGAATTTCCGACGGCTTGGGTGCGCGCATCGGCCTTGCGGGGCTTGCGGAAGCTGGCGACGACTTCGTCGCGGCTCATATCGGCGGCCTTGTACAGAATGTCGTTGGTGATGCCGATTTTGCTCAGATCCCGCAGCAACACCGCCGACCGCAGTAGGTCGACGCGATCGGAGCCCAGCCCCATCGCCTCGGCGGTTCTGGTCGAGGCCTCCACCAACCGCTGGTTTGCTCCTACGCCGAGTTTCTCGTTGGCCATGAAGTGTTGCAGCACCAGCAGCAGCCCGCTGAAACTTTCCCGTACGTCGGTGGTCATCGCCTCCTTGCGCTCATAGAGCGTGCCCATCACGTAGCCGACCACGACCAACACTCCCGCCCAGATGGCAAAGTTGAACATTCGCTCGCCAGGCAACGAGAGCACGCGGTGCGCCGGCATCAGGTTGTTCAGGAAGTCCAGTAGCACGACCAGGAATACACATGCGAACGCGGTGAGGGTCGCGTGCCGGCGTCCGAAGTTGTACGCCGAGTACAAAGTCGGCAGAAAGTAAAAGCACAGCGCCATGGGCAGCGACTGGGCGAAGAATTGCACCAGCGCCGCAATCAGGAACAGCGACAGCAGCAGGACGCTTTCTTTGGCAATTTTACTCATCGTCTATTTCCAACGTTCCGCTCGTCCGGACCTTTTGCGCCCGACTTGAAAAGGCGCGATTATGAATCGCCGTTCGCGCGAGCAAGGATCCACCCTTACCATGTTGGAGCAACACGCCCCTTGCGCAAAGTTACCGGGGTAATGAGTTTGTTTTCAGAGGGACGCGGCGGAAATGTCAGGACCGGGACTTAATCCACACACCCAGGAAACTCCGGCCTATCGCACAAAAATGCGGATTAGAAAGAAGGTGGCGGCCGCCATGACCGCCGCGGCGGGAATGGTGATCAGCCAAGCCCACACAATTCGCGTCGCTACGCCCCAGCGCACCGCCGACAGTCGCTGGACCGCACCCACGCCCACAATGGCTCCAGTAATGGTGTGGGTTGTGCTGACCGGGATTCCGGCCAGGGCGGTCGTGAACAAAGTGATAGCCCCGGCGCTCTCGGCGCAAAAACCACCAACCGGTTTCAGTTTCGTAATCCGCTGTCCCATGGTGCGTACGATGCGCCAGCCTCCGAAGTAAGTTCCAGCGGCGATAGCGGCATTCGCGGCCAGGATGATGGGCCAGTGCAGGCGTCCCCAGTTGCCGAGCATGTCTTGCTTGCTCATGAATCCGGCGGTGTAGAGAGCGCCGGCAACAATGCCCATGGTTTTTTGCGCATCGTTGCCGCCGTGTCCCAAGCTGTAGCAGGCGGCGGAGAGCAGTTGCAGCTTGCGAAACCACTTGTCGACTTGCTGCGGCGCTTTGTGCTGCAGCAGCCAATAAACGGCGACCATGAACATCCAGCCCATGACCAGTCCCATGACGGGCGCGACCACGATGAAGATCAGGGTCTTGTACCACCCGGCAGCGATGATCACCGAGGGAGCCGAACGCCAGCCGGCATGAAGCGCCTCATGCGTCATGGCGGCGCCCGCGTATCCACCCATCAACGCGTGCGACGAGGACGTGGGCAGACCCCACCACCAGGTCAGCAAATCCCAGACAATGGCGCCGAAGAGTGCGGCCAGCACCACGTACTGATCCACGGCATCGAGCCGGATCATGCCGCGCCCGATCGTCTTGGCCACCGCCGTGCCCAGCAGAAAAGCCGCCAGGAAGTTGAATGCCGCCGCCCACACCACCGCCAGCTTGGGAGAAAGGACCCGCGTCGAGACCACCGTAGCGATGCTGTTGGCGGCATCGTGAAACCCGTTGAGGAAGTCGAAAATCAATGCGACTACAACGGTTATCGCTACCAGCAGAACTGCCGGGTTCACCTGGGTTCACTCCTAGGGGACAGTGGCATCGGAATGGGGGTATCACCTTTGTGCAAGTGAGATTCGTATCCGGGTATCGCTTCAGCGATACCGCAAATTCCGGAAAAAGACGCCCCTTCAGGGGCCGGGCGTCGCATCTCTCAACCTATGCGCTCTTCAGCACGATCGCTTCCAATACGTTGGCCGCATCTTCGGCCTTGTCGGTTGCGGTTTCGAGCACTTCATAGAGTTCTTTCATCTTGATCAACTGGATGGGATCTTTTTCGTATTCGAACAGCTCTCCAATCGCCTTGCGGCTGACTTGATCGGCTTCATCCTCGAGCCGGTTGATCTCGTCGCAGTGCTGCATCACCTTGCCATTTTTCTCCAGCAGCGAAACGCCGCGCGCCAGCTCTTCGCTCTGCAGCACGAGGATTCCCGCCAACTCCGCCGCCGCCGCCGTGGGCTGCACGATTTTGTACATCACCAGGCGCGTGGCCGCCGTATTCATGTAGTCGAGAACGTCGTCCAGCGATGACGCCAGATGATGAATATCCTCGCGGTCGAAAGGCGTGATAAAGCTCTGGTTCAGCTTGGTCATGATGGCATGGATCGCCTTGTCGCCCCGATGCTCGATGGCTTGCATCTGTTCGACCCGGGCTTTCAGGTCATGCGGATCCTCGAGAAGGTCGCGGAGCAGGCGCGCACCCTCATTCATGGCGCTGGAAAGCTCGGCAAACAACTCAAAAAATTTGGTCTCGCGAGGAATAAAACGGATCATGTCACCATTAGCTGGTCAAAGGTTGGGAACGGGCTACTATCTCACGCCAAGCGAGCAATGCGCAAGGAAACGGATCACGCGGCAGTGGGCTACTTTCATTCCAAGCAGCCAGCCCCGGCCGCGATCAACTTTCAGACCTCCCTCAGTCTTCGGCGGGAGGCTTCGGGGTTCCTCGGGGATTTTCGGGATCCAGCCCGGCCGCGGTCATGATGGCGCGTCCCAGGTCTTCGGGGGAAATGACAAATCCGTCGGCGAGCGCTTGCCCGCTGACATCTTCTTCGGCCGTAGGCGCGACGAAGCGATAGCCCCGGCCGACAACGGTCTGCAGATACTGCGGCTCGCCGGCATCGTGCGCCAGCGCGCGGCGGATCTTGCGGATGGCGGTATTGATTCCCTGTTCGACGTCGACGAACACATCTTTGCTCCACAACTCGCTGGAGATCTGTTCGCGCGTAACCAGTTGCCCCCTCTTTTCCACCAGAAACATGAGCAATTGCAGGGGAAGGCCTTCCAGTCGAACCGGGACGCCGCGGCGGCAGAGCTGAAAACGACCGTAATCCAGCTGGAAATCGTCGAAGCGAACCTTCTTCTCCGGCAAAGCACAACTCCTATGCACTTGACCCATACCCACTAGAGCGGTTTCCCTGCGGCGGAGACGCGGCCAGGCGCGTCTCTGCGGGTTCAGAAATTCTGTTCTGCCGGGCTTGCCGTGTCAAGCCCCCAGATCAATCTTCAGATTGCTTCATAACAATTCAGACTGTCTCCATGGACGCCTCTTGCAATCCGGTGCAACATCGCGACCATGATTTCCGCCTGTAGCGATTACAGCGAGTTGAAGTCAGTTCAAAACGGAGGTGATTCCATGACAACGAGCGAGTCAAGAAGTAAGCGGACGATCCAGAGTCCCGGCATTCATAGCAATGCTGTCTGGTGCGATCTTTACGATATTGTTGCTCCCCGCCTATGGCCAACAGGAAGTCGATCCGACTTGGTATGACCCCTGGGCTGCGCCAACCGCGGCGGCCGTTCATCCCGCTCAACCACCCGCGGTGGTTCACTCTTCTCAAGCACACGCTTCTCCGCCGCCCCTGGCGACTCACCGGTATCGACAGACGGTCAGGTCTGCGTCGTCGGCTCCCCACGCCACGAAGCTTCGCGGAAAGGACGCACGACTCGACCAACGCCGTCAGAACGCTGCCCGCAAGAATGGTGAAGCGGAAATTACCGTCACTTCGCCCGCGGGTGGGTCTGGTCGTAGACGTTCATTACGTGCTTGACCGAGAGCTGGGTGTAGCGTTGCGTGGTCGCCAGGCGCTCATGCCCCAGCAACTCCTGGATGGCGCGCAGGTCCGCTCCCTCCTCCAGCATGTGCGTGCCGAAGGCGTGACGCAGCGTGTGCGGATGAACCTCGGGCGACAGTCCCTTGGCGACGGCGATGCGCTTGACGATGCGCCCTACGCTCCGCGTCGTCAGCCGTCCGCCGCGCTGGTTGACGAGCAGCGCGGACATGCCTTTCGCGGGCATCGTCGTTTTCAGCGTGTTGCTTAAAGTCGCGAGCAGTTGTTGCCGCCATGGCAGGTAGACGACCAGCGCCGCCAGCGCCGCGCCTCCGAAAGGGACGTAGCGTTCCTTCTTCCCTTTTCCGCGAATCAGAATGGCTTCGTTGCTCAGGCTGATGTCGTCGAGATTGATGCCAACTAGCTCCGAGTTGCGAATGCCGCAGCCATAGAGGAGTTCGAGCATCAGGCGGTCGCGCTCGGGAAACGATGCCACCTCGGGCATTTTGCCGTCGAGCACGAAATTCATCTCCTCAATGGTCGGAACGCGCGGCAGTTTCTTCGGCAGCCGCGGCGTCGAAACCAGCTTCGCCGGATTCTGCTCGACCACGCCTTCCTGCGCCAGCCAACGGTAAAGCGATCGCACCGCGGCCAGCGCGCGGGCGACCGAAGTCTTGCTCAACCCTTTGTCGTACAGATGCGAGAGGAAGCCACGGATCGCGATGTGGTCGATCGTCTTCCAATGGCGCGCGCCGATGTAGGCGGCGAAGACGTCAAGGTCTCCGGTGTAAGCCTTGATCGTGTGCGCCGAGGCGTTGCGCTCCCGCAAGTGGCGCAGGAAGTCGTCGGTCGCGCGTTCAACGAGGGTACGCGGCTGTCTCATAATTTGGTAATTGAGTAATTTGTAATTTGGTAATTTGAAACCGGGTACGTGCCGAACTCGGCGTCTTGGCGATTTTAAAATTACCAAATTACCCGATTACCAAATTACAAATTGCCTCTAGCCTTCGCCCTGGGATGATGTTTCGCGTACACGCTCTTCAGCCGGTCGAGCGCGACGTGCGTATAAATCTGCGTGGTCGAAATGTCGGAGTGGCCGAGGATGGTTTGCACTGTCCGCAGATCGGCGCCATTCTCTACCATATGCGTGGCGCAGGAGTGCCGCAGCATGTGCGGACTGGCATGGCGTCCCGGAGCCAGACTCGCTTTCCCAACTAACTGCCAGACTCGCTGACGGCTCAGGCGTCGGCCTCCAATACCCAGGAATAAGAGCGGCGAACTATTTGTCTTTGCAATCACTTCCCTGCTACCCTTCAAGTATTGTTGTAATGCCATCTGGGCCGGCACTCCGAGCGGCACCATGCGCTCTTTGTCGCCCTTGCCGCGCACCAGGATGTATCCCATCTCCAGCTTCAGGTCTTCGAGACGCGCGTCGGCAAGTTCGGAAACACGCACGCCCCCGGCGTAGAGCAGCTCCAGCATGGCGCGATCGCGGAGCCAAAGCGCTTGGCCCCGCGCCGTTTCATTTCGCGGCGGCGCTTCGGCCAGCATGGCCCCGACTTCGGCGCGGCTCAACGCTTTGGGCAGCACCTTCCACTGCTTCGGCAAGTCGATGTTCAGGGTTGGGTCTTTGTCGATCTTTCCATCGAGCAACAAATGCCGGTAAAGATGCCGTATGGCCGAAAGCTTCCTTCCTACGGAGCGCCCGTCGAGCGAATTCGAAAATAATTCCTGGATGTATTCGCGCACGTCTTCGCGCCGCGCTGCGCTCAAGTGCTGCTTCCGTTTCTCCAGAAACGCCGCGAATTGCGCCAGGTCGCTGCGGTAAGCGGCAATCGTCAACTTCGCCGACCCGCGTTCCACCCGCAGATAGTCGAGGAATCCAGAGAGCGTGCTGGAATCGGCAGGTGACGCCATGGAACCAGTATGGAATGGGAAGGCAAGCGCGCAAAGTACCGCGCGGGGTGCTGCAAACTTTTTCTCTTTCGCCGCAACCAACCGCCCGCTCACTCTCTTCTTGACTCGCACGCGAACCAGCCAATAGAATTTCCTTTCG
>PKXK01000298.1:0-21804 GCA_003132325.1 Acidobacteriaceae bacterium | reverse complement strand
GTATTGTGCCTGCTGCTCTTGCCGCTCTGCCTGGCTCTCAGCCCGTCCGCGTGGGCAAGTTGGGGAACTTTCATCTCTCCACCGGAACTGGTACCGGAGTTGGTGTTCCGTCTTGCGCCCATGTTTCAACTGACCACGTCGTCTGTGCCGTGCGGAGCGGCAAGGCCGCCATCATGGTGAACGCCTGGCTGGGGCCGTCAGTTCCGACCCCAGTTGCACGAGCGATGGCGCCGGCAAAGTGATCTGTGCCGCGACCGCAACCAACGGTAACTTGCAGTGGTCGATCTTCAACGGCGCAACCTGGAGCGTTCCGGCAAACGTTAGCGCGACGCTGTATTCGGCTCCGAGTTGTGCGCAGTACACCGCCGGTCAGGTGCTCTGCGCGGCACGAAGTCTCTCCGGCGGATTGGCCTGGTCAGTCTACAACGGCACCAACTGGAAGGCGTTTGCCAACCTCGCGACTTCGGCGGTGTCGGCGCCGAGCTGCACCGCCGATAACAATAACGGTGTGCTTTGCGCCATTTTCACGACCAAAAGCGCAACCCTGGTGAATCGTTACGTTGCGGGCGCATGGGAAGGGTTCCTTAACATCGGCGGAACCGCCGCGAGCGAACCCGATTGTACCTCCTTGAACTCGGGCGGCAAGGTGGAGTGTTTCGCTGAAGGCTACACCTCACAAATTTATGGCAGCCTTTTCAACGGAGGCGCTTGGGTGGCGGGAGGCTGGGTCGGCTATTCCAGTCTCCGTGGCTGGGTGAACACCAATGCCAACTGCACCACGCAGACCGCGGGTAAACTGGTCTGCGGCGTGCTCGCTGCCAACGACAGCGTGTTTTATGCCAACGTGTACAACGGATCGGTCTGGTCGGGATGGGCCAAGATCGGCGGCAGTGGGTTCGGCATACCCTCCTGCGCGGCGCTGGGCACGGGCCAAGTCGTGTGCGTGATCATGGGCCCGAACAACAAACTGAGCAGCGTGGTGGGACCGTAGGTCGGGACAAGCTACTCCAAGCGTTTTCATCGGCAGCCTTCCTTGCGGGAAGGCTGCTTACTTTTTGGGACCAGTTCCCGTTCCGACCGCCGCGGCCCCGAGAACATCCACCGCGTACAGCACACCCTCCGGCGTCTCTTCATGCTTGAAGTAGGCGAAGACATCGCGTCCGGCGGCGAGATGCTCCTGAATGCGCGCGACCATCGCCTTGCGCTCTTCGGCCGTGTACGTGGGTTTGCGGTAGCGGTAGTAGGCGTAGTCGGCGGTGACTACATCGGGAGTGTCGCGCTCTTCGGTCTCGGCCACGCAGAGCGCGATGTTGCGCTCGCGCAGCGTGTTCCATGTGGCATCGCTGAACCACGATTCATGGCGGAACTCGAACGCCGCGCGCACACTTCGCGGCAACCTTTTCAGAAACTCGGAGAGTACAGCCTGATCCGCTTTGAAATTCGGCGGTAGCTGAAATAGCAGCGGGCCCAGCCGCTTGGCGCGCTCTAATGCTTCCAGTGTACCTAGAAAGCGCTGCAGGAATTCTTCCGAGCTCTTCAACCGCTTGATGTGGGTGAGCACCTGGTGCGCCTTAATGGTGAAACGGAAATGCTCGGGTGTTTCGGCGATCCAGTTCTGGACGGTTGTCTCTTTTACCAACTGGCGGAAGGTGTAGTTGACTTCGACGGCGTTCAATTTCGAGGCGTAGAAGTTCAGAAACTTCTTTTGCGCGAGTTTCTCGGGATAGAAGGCGGGCTTCCAGGTCGGATACGCCCAACCGGAAGTACCCACGTAGAGATGAGCCATATCAGCCGGGATTATAAATCCCCTGGGTGGGGACGGGGCTTGCCCTGTCCAAGCGGGGCAGAGCCCCGCTTCCACAACCGGCTACCTTTTCGTCGTTTTCTTCGTGGTCTTCGGGTGCTGCCGCGCTGCGGCCCGGGCGGCGATGCTTATGCTTTCCTTCTCTTCTCTTTCCGATTCGGCCGCAAGTCCCGCCAGTTGCGGCAGCTTCTGCGTCAATTTCTGTACGGGCTCGAAGAGGTCGCCCATCTTCTCCACGCGCGCGAGCACGTCTTTTGCCTCAAATACCAGCCGCGCGGCATCTTTTTTCTTCAGCGCCTGCTCGACCTCGTCCCAGGTTACCGGCGTCGACACCGTCGGATGCTCGCGCGCGCGCAGCGAGTACACCGAGATCGTCGTTTTGTGCTCGTCGTTCTGGCTCCAGTCGACGAAAACTCTATTGGTGCGCACCGCCTTTTTCATATCGGAGACAACCAGTTCGGGATGCTCCTGCTCCAGCAGACCCGCCACCGCGTGGGCAAAAGACTTCGTCTGCTCGTAGCTGGTCTTCGTATTCAACGGGACATAGATCTGCAATCCCTTGGAGCCGGAGGTTTTCGGAAAACTCCGCAGCCCGAAGTGATCGAAAATCTCGCGCACCCAGAGGCCAACCTGCGCGCACTGCACGATGTTCGCCGGGGGCCCGGGGTCAAGATCAAAAACAATCATGGTCGGCGTTGCGATATCGGCGGCCAGCGAGAGCGACGGGTGCAGTTCAATCGACGCCAGGTTCGCGATCCACACCAGCGTGGGCAAATCGTTGGCCAGAATGTAATGGATAGTACGGCGATTGCTCCCGCTCCAGACGGGCGCGGTCTTCACCCAGTCGGGCCGATGTAGGGGCGCGTTCTTTTCAAAAAAATATTCCTGGTCAACGCCTCCAGGATAGCGCTTCATGGTCAACGCCCGTCCCGCCAGATGGGGCACCAGCACGGGTGCAATGCGGACGTAGTAGTCCACAACCTGGCCCTTGGTGAAACCCGAGGCGGGATAAAGGATCTTTTCAAGGTTCGTAAGCGAAAGCTTGCGGCCCTGCACTTCGACGATGGTGGGTGCGGACATCTTCGCGCGACGAGCTACGGCTTCGAGACGGGTTTCAGTATAACGGCTCCTCTTGACTTGGACTCCGTAGTTCCGGTATTATCGAAATATGGTCAGCCCCGCCAGCAAAATCCAAACCAACAGTGAGCGCGTCGCCCGCTATGCCGACATGTTTTCCGCCATGGGCACCGAGCCGCGTTTGCGCATCATGCAGTTGCTGCTCACCGCCCATCCCGAGGGACTGGTGGTCAGCGAGATTCAGGACGAGCTCGAGATTCCCGGCTCCACGCTTTCTCACCATCTTGACAAGCTCAAGAATGAAGGCCTCGTTAACGTCGAGCGCAAGGGCACGTTCCTGCGCTACACCGCCAACACCGACGCGTTGCGCGAAATTCTGCAATTTCTTTACGCCGAGTGCTGCACACGGAATAAGGCGCTCAAGCCGCAAGACCTGGGTCAATTCGGCAAAGGTCAATTTTGCAAATAGGAGAAGCCATCATGCCCGATACTCATGTCGATGTCGTCAACACCAATATCAAAGAAGTCGTAAAAGAGAAATATGGACAAGCGGCTCTGCGCGTCACCAACAAGACCGGTGGCAGCAGTTGCTGCGGCGGCGCACCGGCGAGGGAATTCTCGGATCCGATCACAGCGAATCTTTATGACGCGTCTCAAGCCCGGCAGATTCCAGAAGAAGCGATGCTGGCTTCGCTTGGGTGCGGGAACCCAACCCTGTTGGCGCAGCTTCACCCGGGCGAAACGGTGCTGGATCTGGGCTCAGGCGGCGGCATTGACGTGTTGCTCTCTGCGCGGCGCGTCGGACCCACCGGCAAAGCCTACGGCCTCGACATGACCGACGAGATGCTGGCGCTGGCCAACGAGAACAAACACAAGGCGGGCGCGGAGAACGTCGAATTCCTGAAAGGCGAGATTGAAAGCATCCCCCTGCCCGATGATTCCGTCGACGTCATCATCTCCAACTGCGTAATCAATCTTTCCGCCGACAAAGACCGCGTGCTGCGCGAGGCCTTCCGCGTGCTCAAACCGGGTGGACGCCTCGCCGTCTCCGACGTGGTCACGCGCGGCGAAATCGCTCCCGAGGTTCGCCAGAGCGTGCTGGCGTGGGTTGGCTGCCTCGCCGGCGCTTTGGAAGAAGACGAATATCGCGGCAAGCTGCAGGCCGCTGGTTTTGAGCAAATCGAGATGGAGCCCACGCGAATTTATCGTGTCGAAGACGCGCGCGAGTTCCTCGCCTCCTCCGGCATTGACGTGGACGCCCTCGCGGCGCGGGTGGATGAAAAGTTCATGAGCGCCTTTGTGCGCGCGGTCAAACCGAAACCGGGGCAGAAGGCGTGCTGCGGGCCGACTTGCTGCGGCTGACGGTTTATGTCACTCAGCGAAGGCCAGCCCCTAAAGGGGCATCGGGTTTCGAAGCATTTACGGCATCGCTGAAGCGATGCTCTGATACGAATCGCACTGGCACGACGGTCCGTTACCGATGGAACCTCACTACAACGTTCTGTTCCTGTGCACGGGAAACTCGGCGCGCTCGATCATGGCGGAGGCAATCCTCAACCACAAAGGAAAGCCTGCCTTCACCGCCTACAGCGCGGGAAGTCATCCTTCCGGGACGGTTCGTCCCGAAGCGCTGCAGCAGCTTGCGATGGCTCGCATATCCGCAGCCGGCCTGCGCAGCAAGAGCTGGGACGAGTTCGCGCGGCCCGGCGCTCCCGCGATGCACTTCGTCTTCACTGTTTGCGACAACGCCGCCAGGGAAACCTGCCCGCTCTGGCCAGGACAGCCCATGACTGCGCACTGGGGAGTTCCCGATCCGGCCGCGGCTCACGGAGACTCCGCTGAAACCGACCGCGCTTTCCGCGAAGCGTTTTTTATTCTGGACCGGCGAATCGGTCTTTTTCTCTCTCTTCCTCTGGCGGCGCTTGAAGGTCTTGCACTGAAAAAAGAAGTGGATCGCATTGGGCAACAATGACAAGGAAGCAATGACGAGGCAGCACCCACCATCATGACGACCACGAAGCCATCCCGCCGTCTCAGCTTTCTCGATCGTTATCTCACCGCGTGGATCTTTGCCGCCATGGCCGTCGGGGTCTCGTTGGGATGGCGGCTCCCGGGAATCGTGCCCTTTCTCAATCGCTTCAGCATCGGCACAACCTCGATTCCGATTGCGGTGGGACTCATCGTCATGATGTACCCGCCCTTCACCAAGGTGCGGTACGAGAAGCTGCACGAGGTTTTTCGCAATAAACGCGTGCTCGGCCTATCCCTCATCCAGAACTGGGTGGCCGGCCCGATCCTGATGTTCGTCCTGGCCGTTGTGTTTTTGCGCGGCTATCCCGAATATATGGCGGGACTCATCATGATCGGCCTGGCTCGCTGCATTGCGATGGTCATCGTCTGGAACGAACTGGCCCGCGGCGATGCCGAATATGCGGCTGGGCTGGTGGCCTTCAATTCCCTGTTCCAGGTGTTCTTCTACTCGCCCTACGCCTGGCTCTTCATCACGGTTCTTCCCGCCAAGCTCGGCCTCCACGGCGCGATCGTCCATGTCTCGATCGCCGAAATCGCGAAGAGCGTTTTTATTTATCTGGGCATTCCTTTTCTGGCCGGGTTCCTAACCCGCACCCTGTTGCTTCGGAGGAAAGGGCGCGAGTGGTATGAGCGTAATTTCGTTCCCCGAGTCAGCCCGCTCACGTTGATCGCCTTGCTGTTCACCATCGTGGTGATGTTCTCGCTCAAGGGCGCTTACATCGTCCGGCTGCCGCTCGATGTGCTGCGGATCGCCGTGCCTTTGCTGATCTACTTCGTCGTGATGTTCCTGCTGTCGTTTTACATGGGGAAGAAACTCGGGGCGGACTACTCGAAGACGGCCACCCTCTCGTTCACCGCAGCCTCAAACAACTTTGAACTGGCGATTGCGGTCGCGGTTTCCGTTTTCGGCATCAACTCAGGAGCGGCATTCGCTGCCGTCATCGGCCCGCTTGTCGAAGTGCCGGTCATGATTGCGCTGGTCAACGTGGCGCTTTTCTTCCAGCAGCGCTATTTTCCAGGTACCGCTGGTTTGGCGACCTTCTTTGCCGAATCTCCTTTGCGAGAGTCGGGCCTGAAGGTCCGTCGCTTCAAAGAGCGGCTCCGGAAGACTAACCTATGAACTTCCTCTGCATACAAATGAACGGTTTTCAATCCCTGGACTTAGTGACCACCCTCTAACGCGCGGTGCGCACGGCGGAAGCTTCCGTCCCGCTTCGGCTGAAAGCGAACTGCAGCTTCCATTCCCTGGCAGCGCCCTGCTCATCGGTTTGCGCCGGAGAAAATTTCCAATCCCGCGCAGCTTCCAGTGCGACGCGAGAGAAATACTTGCTCGGCCCGGCGGATTCCAGCGTCGCCTTCCCCACGTTGCCCGCGGCATCCACCTCGACGTTCACACGCACCTTGATCCTGCCTTGGATGGTGCGGAGCGCGTTCGGCGAAACTCGCGGCATCACTCGCCGCACCACGCCGCTTTGGTTGTCAGGGTTTTTTGCCTCGGTAGCGGGCTGTGAGTTCTCCGCCGCCGTAGCCTGCTGCGCTTGCGTCGATTGCACTTCCGTTGGCGGACTCGACGGTTTCTGTCTCGCAATCAAAAAGAATGCAACCGCAACCAGCGCAGCCAACCCCAGCCAGTAGGGCCATTTCGCGGACCCTTTCCGCTGACCCGCAATCGTCGAAGTCGGAGCAGACGCTGGCGCCAGCAGCGCCGATTCCGCCTTCGCGGATCCCGGCCGGTCATTGATCTTTGCTGTGATCTCTGCAATCGTGCATCGTTTCGCAGGATCCATTTGCAAGCAGCGACCAGCAATTTCGCGAAATGGTTCCGGCACCGCCGCAGGTACAGTCGGCGGGTCCTTAGGCGCATTTGTCCCCCAAACCGGCAAACGCTGCGTCAGCACCTCGACCAACGTCATCCCCAACTGCCAAACGTCGGCCGCGGTCGAAACCGCACCCGTCACCGTTGCTGCTTCTGGCGGATCGTAAGCGCTGGGCGACTCCGCGCGGCGACTCGTCTCGTCCGGCACCTCCAGAGCGTCGCTCGACAACTTCACCTGATCGCCAATGGCCAAAATATTTGTCGGGTGGATGTGTCCATGCACGAAGCCCTTGTCGTGCACAAACTGCAAACCCCGCAGAACCGGCGGAAGCATCGCTCGCGCCTCCTCCGCCGTCAGCGCCCGCTCCGGAAGAATCTGGGAAAGGTTTTCTTCCGCGTACTCCTCCACAACATAAAGCAGATCGGTGCCATCCAGTTCGCAGCGTCCCGCTTCGAAAATGCTAATCAAATTTGGATGGTTCAGTTCGCCGGCGAGCTTCCATCGGAGGAGCTGTTTCTCCGCGTCAGCCGGGACAGAGATCAACCTGATGGCGGCTTTCTCGGAATCGCCGGTAGCGATTTGCCTGAAGGTAAGGAACACAGCGCTATGATCGGAACCGCCTAAGTAGCTCTGTAGCGCAAATCTCCCAGCGACGGTGCGGCCTTCCCACTGTTTCCAAGTCTCGCTCATATCCGGAGCCTCAACCGTTCGCTATTGTAAGTGACCGGGCGTCAAGCGGATTAGTCATTTGGGCTTTTCCTCGCCGCACTCCCCGACCCGTGATTGCGGAAAATGGCCTGCCGCTGTTTACAATATTCCCATGGCTACTGTCCCCAGCGAAATCCACGGGCAGCGTTACATCAGCCTCGCCACCTTCCGGAAGACTGGCGTTGCCGTGTACACGCCCATTTGGTTTGCCGAAGACAATAACAAACTCTACTTCATGACCAGCAGCAAGTTGGGAAAGTATAAGCGCATCCGTAACAACCCGCAGGTCAAGATCGCTCCCTGCACCATGCGCGGAAAGATTATCGGCTCCGAATTCCCCGCTACGGTTCGTATTCTGCCCCCCGAGGAGTCTGCCCGCGTCCGCCGGTTGATCAACGCAAAATACTGGCTCGCTCGTGTCCCCTTGCTCTGGCGCAACACCGACGCCTACCTCGAGATCACGCCCGCTGGGATGAATCCGTAGCGCCGGCATCTTGCCGGCTGTCCCGAGGGCGTCTCGCGCTCGGCGCGGCGGGCGAGACGGGGGCGCTACGTCAGCGGGCACGGTGTTCTGATTCGGGAAATCGGGACGGCGCCTTTGGGGCGCATGACATTTACGCTGACTCCTCCATCCTGTTACCATCGAACGTTGTCTTGGCTTCGGCAGATTTCTTAGGTAATCAAAAACTTTTTCTTGGAGGCACTATGGCAGTAAAAGTTGGCATTAATGGATTTGGACGCATCGGACGCAATATTCTCCGTACCGCGCTCGCGGACAAGAACCTCGACTTCGTCGCCGTGAACGATCTCACCGATCCCAGGACGCTGGCCCACCTGCTCAAGTACGACTCGATCCTCGGCAACCTGCCGCATAAAATCACCGCCGGCCCCGACAGCATTTCCGTCGACGGCAAGATCATCAAAGTCTTCAAAGAGAAAGATCCCGCTGCCCTGTCCTGGGATTCGGTCGGAGCGCAGGTCGTCATTGAGTCCACGGGAAAGTTCACCGACGCCAACGAAGCCAGGAAGCATCTGCGCGGCTCGGTGAAGAAGGTCATCATCACGGCCCCCGCGAAGAACGAGGACATCACGCTTGTGCTCGGCGTCAACGACGAGAAGTACGATCCCGCCAAGCACCATATCGTTTCGAACGCGTCCTGCACCACGAATTGTCTGGCTCCGATCGCCAAGGTCATCCACGACAACTTCAAGATCGTCACCGGCACCATGACCACGATCCACTCCTATACGAACGATCAGGTGATTCTCGACTTCCCGCACAAGGATTTGCGGCGGGCGCGCGCGGCGGCGCTCTCGATGATTCCGACCACCACCGGCGCGGCCAAAGCGCTCAAACTCGTCATCCCCGATCTGGCGGGCAAGATCGACGGCTTCTCCATGCGCGTGCCCACGCCCAACGTTTCGGTCGTCGACCTCGTGGCGTTCGTCGAAAAGAAGACGACCAAAGAAGAAGTGAATGCCGCGCTGAAGAAGGCTTCCGAATCCGGTCCGCTGAAGGGCTATCTCGGATACGAGGAAAACGAACTGGTCTCGTCCGATTTCAAAGGAGACTCCCGCTCCTCCATCGTCGATGCTCCCATGACCCTGGTGGTCGGAGGCAATTGCGTGAAGTTGATTTCGTGGTATGACAACGAGTGGGGATACTCCTGCCGTGTCCACGATCTGATCAACCTGATGGCGGCCAAGGGGCTGTAAAGAAACGCGTCGTTCGTCGTCAGTCGTTGGTCGTTCGCGGTTCGCTATTTACTGTTCACCATTGGCCACTCGTGCACAGCAGCCAGCGAACCGCGGACACCGAACGACGAATGGCGCTCCAGCGATAATACCGAACGACTGATGACCAACAACTGAAGACCAACGAATAACGACAGGTGCATCATGTCTAAGCTTTCCATTCGCGATCTTCCTCTCAACGATCACCGTATCTTCATGCGTGTGGACTTCAACGTCCCGCTCGACGACGGCCGGGTCATGGACGACACGCGCATTCGCGAAACCCTGCCCAGCATCGAGTACGCTCTGCGTCACGGCGCGCGCCTGATCCTGGCGTCTCACCTCGGCCGTCCCAAAGGCAAGGCCAATCCCAAGTTGAGCCTGAAGCCGGTGGCCGAGCGTTTGCGCATGCTGCTCGATAAAGAACTGGCGCGCGGAGAAAACGTGGGCTTCTGCCCCGACTGTGTCGGGCCGGAAGCCGAAGAAGTAGCGCTCAAACTCGAAAAAGGCCAGGCGCTGCTGCTCGAAAACCTGCGCTTCCACGCCGAAGAAGAAAAGAACGACGAAGCTTTTTCCAAGCAACTCGCCAAGCTTGCCGAGTACTACGTCAATGATGCCTTCGGCACCGCCCATCGCGCCCACGCGTCCACTGTAGGCATCACGAAGTTCGTACAGAAATCCGCCGCCGGTTTGCTGATGGAAAAAGAGCTGCGATATCTGGGTCGCGTGCTGCAGAATCCCGAGCGCCCCTTCGTCGCTATCCTCGGGGGCGCCAAGGTCAGTGACAAAATTGGAGTCATCCAGAACCTACTCGGCAAGGTGGACGTCCTCATCATCGGAGGTGGCATGGCCTACACCTTCCTTAAGGCGCAAGGCGAATCCGTGGGCAAGAGCCTGGTCGAAGAAGACAAGATCGGACTCGCCCGCGATCTGCTGCAGCAGGCGAAAACCCATAAACTCAAGTTCCTGTTGCCTACCGATCACGTCATCGCCGACCGCGTCGAAGCCGGCGCCATGGTTAAATTCGTCGGCGCAGGCGAGCCCATTCCCGCCAACATGATGGCGCTCGATATCGGCCCGCAATCGATCGAAGCGTTTTGCGATGAAATCGCAGCCGCCCGCACCGTCGTCTGGAACGGCCCCATGGGCGTTTTCGAACTGTCGCCCTTTGCCCGAGGCACGTTCAAGATCGCGCAAGCTGTGGCGGAAAATGCCGGAGCGATCACCATCGTGGGCGGCGGAGATTCCGTGGCCGCGGTAAAGGCCGCCGGCGTCGCCGACAAGATCACCCATATTTCCACCGGCGGCGGCGCGTCACTGGAATTTCTGGAAGGCAAGAAGTTGCCCGGGGTCGAAGCGCTGACGGAGAAGAGATAGGCGTCAGGTGTCAGGTGTCAGGTCTCAAGTCTGAGGTCTTAGCTCTTGGCTCTTGGCCGTAGCTCCTGGCATTTACGTTTTGTATCAGGGCATCGCTTTAGCGATGCCGCAAGCCGCGCTTCATCGACTGCCCCTTTAGGGGCCGCTATGTCCGACTTCGCAGCCCGACTGACTTTCTCGAACGGCAAGACGCTCGAGTTCCGCGGCCCCGCCGACATCACCAAGGAGGCGACCGAGGCCATCGTCAATGCCGCCAACTCCTCTCTGCTCGGCGGCGGAGGCGTGGATGGTGCGATTCACCACGCTGGCGGCCCCTCCATCCTTCAGGAGTGCAAGCGCATCGTCGCCAAAATCGGCACCCTCCCCGCCGGCAAAGCTGTCATCACTACCGGCGGGCGATTGCCCGCCAAATATGTCATTCACACCGTCGGCCCGGTGTATCGGGGAGGTCACCAGCGCGAGGCTGAAACCCTCGCCAGTTGCTATCGTGCGTCGGTCCAGATCGCCGACGATCACGGAATCCGATCCCTGGCCTTCCCTTCGATATCGACCGGAGCCTTCGGCTATCCGGTTCACGAGGCCGCGGAAATCGCAGTTCGCACCATCGCCGAAACTCTGCCGCCCTGTGCCCATATCATGCAAATCCGTTTCGCGCTCTTCGACATTGCCACCTGCAAAGCTTACGTCGAGGCCGCCGAAAAATTGTCCCAGCAGCCGCTCGCAAATTCCGCTATCGTCAGCATTGAGAGGGGTCCTTCATGAGAAAGAAACTCATCGCCGCCAACTGGAAGATGTACAAGACGCCCGACCAGGCCCGCGACTTCTTCCGCGACTTCCTGCCCCTGGTCAAAGGTCACGACCGCGACGAAATCGTGGTCTGCCCCACCTACCTCTGCCTCGACGACGCCGTCGCCGCCGCCAAAGGCTCGAATGTCGCCATCGGAGCGCAGAATCTGCACTGGGAAAAAGAAGGCGCCTTCACCGGAGAAGTCAACGCCGCGATGCTGCTGGCGGTCGGTGTCACCCACGTTATCATCGGACACTCCGAACGCCGCCAGTACTTCGGCGAAACCGACGACACCGTGAATCTCAAACTGAAGTCCGCGCTCGAGGCCGGACTCATCCCCATCGTTTGCGTGGGAGAAGTTCTCGAAGAACGCGAAGCCTCGCTCACCGACGACGTGTTGCGCCGCCAGTGTTTGCGCGCCTTCCACAAGGTCTCGGCCAAGAAAGCCGTGCGCCTGGTGATCGCCTACGAACCGGTCTGGGCCATCGGCACCGGAAAAACCGCAACCCCGCAGATGGCCGTCGACGCGCACGCCATCATCCGAGGCGAAGCCTCCGAATGCTTCGGCCAGGAATTCGCCGATAAACTGCGCATTCTCTATGGCGGCTCCGTCAAACCCGAAAATGCCCACACCCTGATGTCGGAAGAAGAAATTGATGGCGCGCTGGTGGGCGGAGCGTCCCTCGATCCCAAATCGTTCGCCGCCATCGTGAAGTATTAGAAGCGAGTGCACCACTTTCTCGCGCCTTTTCGGGAAGTGCGGATTTGTGTGGTGACGGGGCTCTGCCCCGTCTAGGCGGGGCCCTTCGACTCCGCTCAGGGCGGGGCGAAGCCCCGCCAACACACAAGCAATTGGTGCTACGACTTCTGGTGCAGATTGCCTGCCCTATAACTGCTAGACTTTGCTCAGAGTCCCCATGCTGCGCCTCTATTATTTCGGAGCCCTGCTGGGCGTCGTGGCAATCTTGTCGGCGCCGATTTGCGCGCAGACGCATGCCGCGAGTGGCGCTCGCGTCCAGCATGTCGTCGTCCGCGGAACAGGCGATGCGATGGAAGTCGAGATCCAGACCTCGGGAGCGCCGGTCGAGCCCGATACCCAGGCCATCACCGGACCCGACCGCATCGTGGTGGATTTTCCCGGCGCGCTTCCCGCCGCCGAGTTGCGCGCGCTGAAAGTCAATCGCGGTGCGCTCAAGGCAGTTCGCACCGGACTGTTTTTCGATAACCCTCCGATTACACGCGTCGTGCTCGACCTCGCGGAACCGCAGTCGTATCGGGTTTCGACGAGCCAAAATGCGGTCGTTATCAAGCTCGGGTCGGCCGCCGCGGGAGTGCAGGCTCTTGATGCTGCGCCCGCCGCAAGACTTCAGAATGCGTCTTTTGCTGGCGCGAGGGTTGCGGCCCCCAGAGTCTCTACCGCGGTTTCCAATACGCCGCTTTCCGCCGCCGTCAGGGAAACGCCACCGCCGCCGAAGCCGCCGGTGACCGTGACTTTTGAAAACGGAATGTTGCGCATCCACGCCGAGAAAGCCACGCTGGCGCAGGTGTTGTTCGAAGTGCAGCGCCAGACGCGGGCCGAGATTGCGATTCCGGCCGGCGCCGAGCTGGAACAAGTCGCCGCCGATCTGGGTCCGGCTCCGGCGCGCGATGTGCTCGGAGCGCTGCTAAACGGCTCGGCCTACAACTTTATTTTTGTCGGCGAGGAACTAAGCCTTGAGCGTGTCATCCTGACGCGCCGCGACCCCAACACCTTCTAGTTTCTGTAATTCCGACTATGGGTGCTCGCTAGTACTGATTGGGGGTACCCCCTCCCCCCTGCCTCTTATTGGAATCATAGAGTTACAGGCTAAAACACTCTAAATCTTTGAGTTTAAAGGGCTCATAGTCAAAATCTTCTGGAATAAGGACTTACGGTTGTCAAAGAACCTGCAAATAGTTTGAGGCAGCGGCCTAGGGTATCCGCGATTCCGGCGGACACGCTACGACGCTGCCCCAACATAAGTAGTGTCGCATGGACGGGCGCGACTGTCAATAACTCTATGGCATTTCTCCCAATGGTGTAGAGTGTAGGCCCTCAGCGGCTGAAGCCGGAACCCTTTGGAGCTCATGGCGGCACGGCTGAAGCCGTGCCCTTCCCGTTCTTGCCCTCCCTCTACAGCAAATCGAGAGATGCCTTACTTGCCCAACCGCTGTGATCGGGCATTGGTTGCACGTTGGTTCTTTGATCTCGACGCTGAAGAGCGTGCGTGAGGGCTCAGTTGTTCCTGGCGGTCGAACTACGGCTGGGTGATCAGACGCACGGCCACGGGAGACGCCCCGTTGCCCAGAATCGGCTGTCCCGAGGCGCCCGTTCCACAACCGGCGATGTTGATGACCATCGCGTTCATTGCTCCTCTGTTGTTTGTTAAGCCGGTGTCCGGAATGGCAGTGCCATTGATGCTCAAGAAGACTTGCACGAAGCCGACGATGGGGACCGGAGACGTGGGTGTCGGAGGCGGTACGATTGACAGGTTTCCGTCGTCGTAGATCGGCACCGTGACGATGGAATCGCTGACCAGCACGGCGGTGTTCAGCGGAACGGTCCCGGCCAGCACAAGTGGATTGTCCGCGCCAGCCAGAAAATGAAACGGCAACCCCAACGGCGGACGAGAGTTCAGATCGACGGTGTCCGCGGTAGTGGCCGCGGTAGAGGCATGGATCAGACAGTTGACTGCATCTGCAGTCTGGGCTCTCAGGTTCGGGTGAGCCGTTTCGAGATTCACCGTGCTGCCGCGGCCGCAGGCAATGGGCGTTTGGATGCAGCCGGCCACGCTGTTTTGAGTTGCATTGAAGCCGGCGGCGCACGCGGAGAGCGCACCGGCCGCAGGAAGGTCGGACACATCTTCAGAATAGTATTTCCAGGCCTGCGGGGTAACCAGCGTCGAAACCTGGCACGTGTTCGTTTTACATACGGGCTCCAGGGGTGTCAATGTGAGGTCCTCGCCCAGAAGGCCTGTGTCCACGATCGCACCGGTCCTGCGGTCAATGATCGAAGGCGCGCCATTCGGACTCATGTTCGGCAACACCCAGGGTTTTACGCACGAGGGGGCGACGGGCGCGACGGTGCCGCCGAGCGCGCTGGCGCCAGAAGGATTGTAGGCTTCGGCGGTGGCGGAGGCTTTCACCATCAGCTGATTGCTTCCCCAGATGCGCGCGAAGAACGTTGGCAGGTCGGTTCTTTGCACCTGTACTTTTACCTGCGGGTTGGTCCCGAAGCCGAGTGAGGTCAGGTTTGGAAAACCGACCGTAACTTCCCCTGCAGCCAGATTCCTTCCTCCGACCTGGTTGCTCTGGGCCACCTGGGACGCCACCGCAGAAGCCAGAGTTTCCGCGTTGGACGCGAGCGTTGCATCCGTCGGATCCGAAGTCATCCCCGAGTTGGCGAGCATGCGTGCGCCTGCCAGGGCGGCGGCATCGGCCGCCAGTTGCGCCTCGCTGCGCGCGGTGTAGAGCGTCACCACGTCGATCGACAGGGCAGCCATGGCTCCCACCACAGCCAGCATGAACACCGCAACGAGGGTGAGGATAATTCCTTGCTCCTTTTTCCGCCCCGCGATGTTCTTCTTTCGACGCATACAACCTCACATCTGGTTATGGACCGTGGCGCTCTCGGTAACCTGGGTAATGGCCGCGTAGCTTGCACCGGGGATTAGCAGTTGAATCACACGATTGAATCGCCAATGATATGGATACGCGACTGTAACCACGGTGCACACGACCGCGGGCGGTCCCGTAGCGGGCACCGATCCGCGGTTGATAACGATAGACAGAGTGTCAGGGCAGCCCGCTATTGAGTACGTCCACGTTAGGTTCGGGCCGCCAGCGGCTGTGCCAGGTGGCGTGCAGGTTCCGTTTGGCACTACTCCACTGCCGACTAGCGAGTTGAAAATTGCGGTCACTACCGGATGCAGCGAATCGGGATCGCCGGTGGTCGACGCAATATCACTCACCGGTTGCGCCCCGGCAATGATGGCGCCTTCCTGCGCGGCTTGTTCGATTTTCTGTTTCTGGTTGAAGGCGCCGCTGAAATCGTAGATGCCCACCACGAATACCACCAGAAGCGGAAGAATGATGGCGAACTCCAGCAGCGCCGAACCGCGTGCTTCTCTCACCAGCAGGCTACGAAAACAATCAGGGTTCGACCTTGTTTTGAGGGGCCACGACTTCAAAGGTTGCGGAAGAGATCGTTCCCGAGCAAGAACTGTGACCTCAGCGGCTAAAGCCGCATTCAAAACAGTGTAGATATCGCAGCGCTGAAGTGTGTGCGTGAGAACTCGGTCGTCCCTCCGGGACTTGAATCTTTCTTTCCACTTTTCCCAGCGCTGAAGCGCTGGGCTAAGTTCGGTCGCCCCTCCGGGGCTGGACTTTCGGGCATTTCGTTCCACCGGATTGCCCAAAAACGAGTTCTCACACACACACTGAAGCGCTGCGCCACCCCCAATCAAACGCGACATTGAGTTTTTCCGCAGTCTGCTAAAGCCCGCGCTTGGATGCAGCAAGCAAAACATTCTAATTCTCCATCCTGCTCTGCGCCTGCGCCGACAAAATAATCTGCTGCATGTTAAGGGAAGTTCCCGGGAAGTTGAAGGTGAATGGATACTGAAAGCTCACCACGGTTCCGCATTGTGGGGGGGTGGCTGCGGGATTCAGTTGCACATTTTGGCAGACATAGACAGGTAAGGCGTTGGGGCCCGTCGCGGGCGTACACCCGCCGCCCGGTGGCAACGCGCACGCGCTGCAGGTTTGACTAGGGCCACAATTTGGAGGACTAGCCGGCAGTTGGACCTGGCTTGTACTGAGGTTGTCCGCCTGCAACACCGCGAAAATCGCATTTTCCGCCGCAGAAGGGGCGGGAAAGGTGTTGCCGTTCGGACAGGTGGCGCAGGAATCCCGTGCTGCGGCGATTGCTCCCTGTTGCGCCGCTTGTTGTATGGTCGAGTAAATGTTGAAGGCTCGTCCAAACCAGATGATGCCGAGCAGAAGCATGAACACCAGGGGCAGCACAAGCGCGGCCTCGGCGATCTCGGCCCCGTCAGCACTTCCGAGTTGATGTGCACTTCGCTTGAGGTTCAGCAAACAGCAGGTCCTTCCCCTTCGGCTCCGCTCAGCGTCGGGATGACAAATCATAAATGGACTGGCTAATTACAAATCACAAATTACCAATTACAAATTGCCTATAGCTCTCCCTATCCCGTAAAACACAACGGTGAGCGCCATGGCCACGCCGAACGGAATTTTTGTGGACTGCGGATCGTCGAGCGACAGCTCGGACCCGGGCATCCGCAGGCTGAACAACGCCGCCAACAAATGTGCGATGTTCAGCAGTGTCCGTTTCAGCCGGCCTTTCCAGATCACCACGGCCAGCGCCATGACTCCCGCAACCAAAACCGTGCCCATCAGCACGGAAAGCAGTTGCCGCGGGCCGAGACAGGCTCCCAACGCGCCGGCCAGTTTCCAGTCCCCAGCCCCNNCAGCAACCCCAGGCCCAACGCCGTCCCCAGCAGCGCAGCTTTCAGTCCCGGCCAGCGATAAAGAATCGTGTTGACCGCGACGCCCGCCACCAGCCCCGACCCTGTCAGCCAGTTCGGAATCCGCCGGTAGCGCCAGTCTAGAACGCCCGCGGCCATCGCCAGCAGCAGCGCGGGAATCCAAGGTCCAATTTGAAGCCATGACCCAGATTGAACCATGATCGCCGCTGGCAGACAGACGCCTCCGCGCGTTTCGCTTCCTGTACTTTAGGGCTTTCGGAGGCGGCACTCAAGAGAAAGTTCCCAGTTCTCAGTTCTCAGTTCTCAGTGAAGTTCAATCGACAGGCCTGGTTCTTTCTGAGCACTGGGAACTGAGAGCTGGGAACTGCCTGCTTTTGAGGACAGCAAAAGGCCCGGTTGCCCGGGCCTGAAATCGGAAACCAAATGAGGCCAAGCTAGCGGGTGACCGGGGCCGCGTTTCTTTGCGCAATCACTTTCTTGGCATTGTCCGCCAGGGCCCGCGCTTGCGGCATCAGATCCAGAGCCTTGACCACGTCCGGATCGGTTTCGGCGCGTACCTTTAAGCCTTCTTCCTGGCCAAAGGTATCCACGAAGAGTTCGCTCTTGATGTTGGAGCGCAGCCAATCGTCGTTCTCGATCATCTCGGCTTCGGTATGGGGTATTTTTTCTTCGTCGAGGAATTTGCGGAAGTCGAGCAGCAGGGCATCGTCGACTTCAAAGTTCTGCGTAATTTTGTGCCCTATGGCGTAGCGCTTGGCAAAGTTGAACAGCGCGTAGTGCTGCAGCAACGACTCCTGGAACTTGTTGGACTTGAAAGGCGGCAGCTTCACGTCGGGAGTGATTCCGCCACCGCCATAGACGGTGCGTCCACCATCGGTGAGCTTCACTTCGTGGTTGGCGTTATTCTCCTCGCTCTCCCGGTTGTAGTAGTAGTCGTAGAGAGAGAGATTCGAGTAATCGCGCTGGATGAGGCGTCCGCTGGGGGTGTAGTACTTGGCCGTGGTCAGGGCAAGGCCGGTATTTTCGCCCAGGGGATACACGGTTTGCACCAGGCCTTTGCCGAAGGTTACTTCGCCGACGATGAGCCCGCGATCGTGATCCTGAATGGCCCCGGCGACAATCTCGGCGGCCGACGCCGTGCCGCGATTCACCAGCACTACGAGCGGATAGTCTTTGCCACCGTTGCCGTGGGCTGCTACGTACCGCTTTTCAGGAGACGAGCGGCCGTGGTGCGAGACGATCAACTGTCCCTTTTTTAGAAACTTGTCGGCAACGCCTACGCCTTCGCTCAACAGGCCTCCGGGATTCTGCCGCAGATCGAGGACTAAGCCTTTCAGATCGCCCATCTGATCGAGAGCTTCGGCGACTTCATGCTCGGTGGTTTCCTGGAAACCGGAAACGTGCATGTAGCCGATGCCGGGCTTGATCATGAAGTGGAGGTCGACGCTGTAGCGCGGAATCTCGTCGCGGACGACGGCGAACTCAAGGGGATGATCGGAGCCTTCGCGCAACATGGTGATGCGGACGGTGGTACCTTTCGGTCCCTTGAGCAGATCGGCTACGTCGGAGGTGCTCATATTGTCGGTGGGCTTGCCGTCGATGGCGGCGATAATGTCGCCCGGGCGGATGCCGGCGCGATAGGCCGGGGTGCCGACGAAGGGAGCGATGACGATGACCTTGTTATTGCGCGGGCCGACCGTCATGCCCACACCGTAATACTTGCCGCGCTGCTCTTCGCGCAGCGAGGAGTACGACTTGGGATCGAAAAAGTTCGAGTGGGGGTCGAGTTGGTGCAACATGCTCGGGATGGCGCCGTTATAAATCGCCTTGTCGGGATTCACCGGGTCGGCATAGTTCTCCTCGACCTTTTCATAGATTTCGGTGAACTGCTTGAGGCTGTCGCGGACGTCGGAGTCGCTGCTGGGCGTGGTTGCCGGGCTGATTCTCTGAGCAAACAACATCCCCAGCAGACCAAACAGACCGAGCACGAAAACAATCAGGAAGAGAGAACGACGAGAACTACCGGCCATGTTTCAAAATCCTCGGGCAGGGACGTGAAGACCCCAGTGACCCCATCTGAGCGCAGTATAGCATGTGAAAGCGCGTCTTTAGTTGGATGCAAGAACCGGCCGGGGGTTACCGTGGGGTGACGGTTTTTGGGGCCGTTCCCTTCCCGGCGCATGGGGGAACGTGTTTCTGTGACATCGCCCGTGCTACACCCGGTCAGTTGGATGAGCAAACACCATTGATCGCCCCGCCCTTCGGCCTTGCAAAACCCAGCGCAAGCAGTACAATTCGGGCGAACCGAAATTGCAGAAGAAATTCCCGTCGAAACGGAGGCCCGTGTGGTGACGGAGCTTTGCCCCGTCCCGGCGGGGCGCAGCCCCGCCACCACACTTCCCGATTTCTCCTTCCACGCTGGGATGGAACGGACGAGGAGTCGAGGCCAGTATCGGTGGAATTCGGTATCCGTTGAGATCGGTATCAGTACAGGTTATGGGTTCAAAACACTCTTGAAAGGAACGAAAAATGAAATCATATCGTCTCGCATTTGCCCTTAGCGTGATCGGCATTGTAATGCTGGCAGTGGGGTGTAGCTCAAACGAGAATAAGACGGCCTCCGAAACTTCGGCCGCCGCATCGAAGAAAGCGGAACCCTCGCTTTACTCAGGTGAAGAGGCATTCAATCGCATGCTCGGCCTGGCGTTGAAATGGGCGGCGGATGCCGAGCCGGCGCGGGTGGAATCGGTGCTCAACACGGAAGGCACGGGCCAGGGCGGAAAATCAACCGTCTGGCGCGGGTATTTTGTCTCACCCAGCCGCCGCTCCACCAAGACCTTCGTTTGCTCGGGAAGCCGGCTGGCGGGCGCGCCGCCATACGGAGTTTCACCCGAGGGGCCGGAAGGCGCCTACAATGCCCAATCCGCGGGTCTTGTCTTCTCACACTTCCTGCTGAAGACCGATACGGATAAGGCTTACGAGATCGCGCAGCAACACGGCGGCGATGCCCTCCTCAAGAAGGATGCGCAACAGCCCGTCACCTACGTGCTGCTCAAGGACAAGAATCTGAACGTGCCCGTTTGGTTCGTCATTTACGGCGCCAGCGAGAAGGACCGGAAGGGCATCGGAGTGATTAACGCCACTACCGGCGGTTTCGTCAGCGCAGGTAAGTGAGAGCGGGGATTTTCGGCGCTGGGCAAAATTCTGGGAGCAGGTCTCAGGTCTTAGGTGTCAGGTCTTAGGAAAATCTGAGAGGCGGTTCTTGGTTCTCCGTCTGTTCGCCCGAAAATAAATTTCTTGATGGTTGCTTGGAAGGATGGATTTTTCTGCGTGTGGTGTTTACTGGTCGGTAACGGGGGTACCCCCCTCCCATGGCCGGTCTTTTGGAATCAATACTTTAGCTTGGTTCTACCGGCAGGTCTTTGAGGAATAAGGACTTATTGGTAAAGTCTTTATTTTTCTTTCACTTAGGGACGTTTCCTCCGCCGGTTCGGGCTCTGGGATGGTGGGCTTTTGCTTCCTCCGGCTTGGACCCCCATTTCGTCCCGATCAAAAAGTCAAGCTTGACAAAACCGAGGCCAGGAGAGGGGGGCCTTTCCTTGCGTCATGGCTTTTTGGGCTATGACGGGGGACGGGCACACCTCTACGCTGCGCCCCAGTTATTCCGGTTACGGCTAAGAAGACAAACCCGGGTTATACTTCCCCGTTAAAGTGGCCCACCCGCCTGAGCGGTAGGTCTTCACCTTCCTGGATCAGTTTCTTGTCCGAAGCGACGTTGCTTGTTTTCTTAGGTTTCCCGGCAATGCAGCGATGGATCGTCAAGTACCTTCTTCAGGCTGGNNTTGATTCAAATCGTAATATGCGATGTGCAGCGCTGGGCCGTTCAATGAAAGGTTTGCGTACCCGTTGTAGCCAACATCAAGTTCCTCATCGCTGGGATAATGCCGATTATCCCAAGCGAGCCATCTACAATCCAGAATGTCCGGAGCCGCGCCTCGCTCGACGGGCATGCCGCCGTGGCCCATACATCGCCCGTAGGCCTCGATGCCGTCCTTGACGCTGAACTTCTCATAGATCGCCAGCTTGTGCTCGTGGCCCCAAAACCAAATAACCGGCCGATGAATCAGCTTCGCTAATTGCCTCGCCGGAATTTGATACCAACTCCCAAACGCGGAGTGCGGCCCGTGATGCGACAGCAGAATCAATCCGCGTTTGTCTCCGTCCGGATTCACGGAGGACTCCAGCCAGGCGAGCAGGGGCTCGGGAATAGTGCACCCCGGCTTGAACGACGTCGTCTTGCGAAGCCATTTGCTCCGCTGCAGCACTGGCACTTTCCCCCAGTCAAAACGAGTGGAATTGTAGCCGGTGTCCAGTCCAATGATGCGCCAGTGCCTATTTTCGAGGCAAAAGAAGCTCGCCCATTGTCCCGCACCCCATTCGCTGTTGCTGCGTTCTTTCAATCCCATCCTCGGCAGAACCATTTTCCAGTAGCCGTTTCCCTCAGCGTACATTTCGTGATTGCCATTGAGTGCGAAGCTGCCTTTCGCGCCCATCGGCCACTTTACCGGTGCATACGGACTCGTTTTCTCCCCAAGGAAGTTTTCTCGCACNNACTATTCTCGCTTCATCCGTCCCTGTGCCCCAATCGCCCGCTAGGCTGATCTTCACGCGGTCATCGATCGGATAAGTACCGGTTCCTTTTCCATGCGTCGTGTAATCTCTGAACGCGTGCCTCTTACGAAACCAGTATTTCGCAACCCGCGGTATCCACTCGAAAAGCCTGTTGGGAAGGAAAACCGAGATGGGATCGTAGGTCGCGGTTGAATACCCCGCCCGCGCAGCGTGGAAATGAGCTGTAATTCTAGAATTTGCGAACCCTGTAAAGTTTCCGAGGTCCTTGCCGGAGCCTGTCTCGTCGGCCGTCCCGCGTCGGCGCTCGGC
>PKXK01000221.1 GCA_003132325.1 Acidobacteriaceae bacterium | reverse complement strand
AGGTCGGCATCCTTTTCCAATTCGCGCGCCTTGGCGTCGAGCTCTTTCTGATCGTCTTTATAGCGGTCGGCTTCGGCGCGATATTTTTCGTGCAACTTGGCGGCGGCGTCCGCGTCTTTGCTGGCAACCACGGTGGTCAGATCGGCGAACAATTCGTCGGTGTGGCGGCGGATGTTTTTAGCCTGATAGTAAGCCCACTGGTCGGTGACTTTGTTCTGCAAAATGATTTCTTCGGTATGGGTGCGGTGGCCAAGCAGCGACACGGTGGCCACCAGCACGGCCAGCACAGCCATGGTGAGGGTTACGGGCGCGAGATCGGGATGTTCACGGGCGTGTTCGGCGTGCTCTTGCAGTTCGTTCAGTTCTTCGGACATGAGTGTCGGGCTCCTGTGAGTTCTCAGTTCCCAGTTCTCAGTTCTCAGTGGCGTTCGTGCCTTTTCTGAGAACTGAGAACTGAGAACTTGGGTTATGAGGATAAACCAAGTTGCCTATTCTCCCATCACTTTAATAATCACTCGTTTGTCGCGCTGGCCGTCGAATTCGGCGTAGAAAATCTGCTGCCAGGGGCCGAAGTCGAGTTTTCCGTTGGTGACTGGGACGATGACTTCGTGGTGAATGATCAGCGATTTCAGGTGCGCGTCTCCGTTGCCTTCTCCGGTTTGGTGATGCTGATAGTTCTGGCGGAAGGGGGCTAGCGTTTCCAGCCACTGGTCGATGTCTTTGATGAGGCCGCCCTCGTTGTCGTTGACGTAGACCCCGGCGGTGATGTGCATGGCGGAGACGAGGATCATGCCGTCTTTGATGCCGGACTTTTTCAGGGCGCTCTCTACCTGTGGGGTCAGGTGAACGTAGGCTCGCTTCGTTTTCGTGTGCAGGGTCAGGTATTCGGTATGGAATTTCATGCGCCTTATCTTAAACACAAAAAGCGATAACCACAGAGGACACAGGGTAACACGGGGGAAATCCTATCTCACCCCCAGAGACGTAGTGAATTGGTTTCGACGCAACGGTGTGCTACCGCATCGACTCTTCGATTTCCGAGATCCAGTCGGGNNCGGCGCTGCAAGAGCGATGTGGAGGCTTTGCCGAACTCGATCACCAGGCGCACGGCGTCGTTGAACAGCGGATCGTTCTCGTCGGCGGAAAGTTCTCCGGAATCGCCGCCAGCGCCGGCCGATAGATCGCTATCGTCTTTCGGGGTTTCGAGGAATTTCTCCTGATACTGCGCCAAGCCCTGCGCCTTCCAAAATTCAACGACCGCCGCGATTTCCTTTTCGGTGACGTATGGGGCATGGAGGCGGTGGACGCGGGCGGAACCGGCGGGCAGGTAGAGCATGTCGCCGCGTCCGAGGAGCGATTCGGCGCCGTTGGCGTCGAGAATGGTGCGCGAGTCGACTTTCGTGGCGACGCGGAACGAGACGCGGGCGGGAAAATTCGCTTTGATTAAGCCAGTTATCACATCGACCGATGGGCGCTGCGTGGCTAGTACTAAGTGAATGCCTACGGCTCGGGCCATCTGCGCGAGGCGAGTTATAGACTCTTCCACGTTGTGGCCGTCGAGCATCATTAGATCGGCTAACTCGTCGATGATGATGACGATTTTGGGAATAGGGCCGTCTTCGGGATTCGTTTGCTCACTAAACAGGCTGGGCGTGTCGTCGAACAGGCGGTTGTAACTGTCGATGTTGCGGACGCCCTTGGCGGCCAGCAGTTTGAGGCGGCGCTCCATTTCGCGGACGGCATTGCGCAGCGCGTTGGCGGCCAGTTTCGGCTCGGTGATGATGGGGGTGTAGAGGTGCGGGACGCCTTCGTAGTTGCCGAGTTCGAGGCGCTTGGGGTCGACGAGCACGAGCCGCACTTCCTCGGGTGTCGATTTGTAGAGAATCGACATGATCATGGCGTTGATGGCCACGCTCTTGCCCGTGCCGGTCGAGCCGGCGATGAGCAGGTGGGGCATGCCGGCCAGGTCGGCGGCGGCGATGCGTCCGTTGATGTCTTTGCCCATGGCGACGGTGAGCTTGGACTTAGAGCCGAGGAATTCCTGCGACTCGATGTTCTCGCGCAGCCAGATGATTTCGCGCTCGCGGTTCGGCACCTGAATGCCGACGGTGCTCTTGCCGGGCATGCGCTCGATCAGGATGCTTTCGGCGCGCAAGGCTAGGCAGAGATCGTCGCTGAGGCTGACGATGCGGCTGTACTTGATGCCGGCCTCGGGTTTGAATTCAAAGGTAGTAACGACGGGGCCGGGGTTGATCTGCGTGACTTGGCCGTGGACTTCGAATTCCGCGTACTTCGCGGTCAGAACCTGGGCGACAATCTTGAGTTCATCTTCGTTGACCGATTGCTGATCGTCGGGACGGTGGAGGAGGCTTGAGGGCGGCAGTTTGTAACTGCCCGCGATTTTTGGGAAGGTTGTTTTCGGCTTGTGCTCGGCGTCGGCGCGATCACTAACTTCGACTTCGGCGCCGGTCGCCTGCGCATCCTGCGGCGGCGGCACGGCGGCGGAATGGCCTGGTTCCTCGGCCGTCGTTTCCTCGGCCATCATGCGCTCGATGCCGTTGCGGGGAACTGGAGCTGCGGACTGCACGCCGGGGATTTCCTGGTCCTGACGCGAACCTTCCTGACGCATTGCCGCGGGACGCGCGGGCACGAGTTGGGCGGTGACGGTCGGCTTTTCGGCACGGCGTTTTTCCAGTTCTTCTTGTTGGCGCTTGCGCGCGCGCTCGTCCTGCCAGTCTTTGAAGCGGTCTCGCAGCGCCACGATGAAGGCGAAGCGGGTAGGCGCCCAGAGTTCGATCGCGGTCAACGAGAAGGCGGTGGTGAGGTAGAGGGCGACGGCCAGAACTGTGGTGCAGACAATGTAGGCGCCGGCAACATTCAGGTAGCGGATTAAGGCGTCGCCGACGATGCGACCGGCGAGGCCCTCGACCGGAATCGAGCCCATCCAGCGGAAGTGCCCGGGCAGGATGGCGAGCAGCGCCGGGACGAACATGAGCAGCCAGATACCGCCCAGAGTCTTGGCGACCGGAGATTGCACGGTTCGCGAGCGGAACCAGCGCACGCCGAGCATGCCCATGAAGATGGGGAGCAGAAACGATCCGACGCCCCAGAATTGCAGGATGAGGTCAGAAAGATAGGCTCCGAAGATGCCGATCCAGTTGCGGGCAGCATGCGACTTGGTGAGGATGGAGGCGCTGTTGAGCGAGGGATCGAGCGGCGAATAGGACGCGAGCGCGAGGAAAAGAAGGAGCGCGGAGACGCACAGGACGAGTCCGACGAGCTCGTTCAGACGCCGGTTCCTGGTGGGCGCAAAAACTTTCGAGAAAAATGTCATGGGGCAGCGACGGCGTTGNNTATGACAAGAAGCGGCGGTTCGTACAATGCGGGAAAGGGGGCGGGGTGGCGAGTTGGGTACGGGCAATCATAGGCTGCGGGTTTCCGCATTGACGCGTGACGGTCGTAACCGGGTGCTGGAGTAGCCAGCTTTCGCGCTTCCCTGAGCGAGGCCCTATTGGGCCGAGGGCGCCCGTGCTTTTCGAGCCAGTTCCTCAATGGCGGGAATGGATTTCGGTTCGGTTAGAGTGCGAACGGGCGGCATGGTTCCACGCGCCATGGACCGAGCCATCAGTTCGATCGCGATCCCGGCAGTGGGAGGGCTGAAGATGGTGGCCGTCAGAAGTCCGTCGCGAACCCATGCTTGACCTGTTTTGGGCATACCGTCGATGCCCAGGAACGGGATCGTCAACCAAGACGCGCGCAATTCCTGAGTACACTGCTCGAAAGCCTTGCGGGCGCCGAGAGCCATGGAATCGTCCTGGGCGCACACCGCTTTGAAATCCGTTGCGCGCGAGGTGGAAAGCTGGAGCCAGGAAGAAACGGCCTTGTGTGAACTTGATTCCGTCCAGTGGGCTTTGAGAATGCGCAACTGTGCGTTTCCGGGCTTGGTTTCCAGCAAGCCAGCATGCCTTTGCTTGGCCGCCAGGCTTTGGCTGGGGCCCTGAATGTAGAGGACCAATCCTCCCGCCGGCAGCAACGCAGCAAGTTGGCGTCCCTGGATGCGGCCAATTTCCGAATGGTCGGGGCTGACAACAAAAGCAGGCACGTGATAGACCGAGCGCAGTTCGTTGAGGTACTCGGCGTCGCGGCTCAACAGGGCCCAGCCGATGCCCGCCGCGGCTGCGGCGCTCGCCACCTGAGGAAGCACCGTGGAACCGGCCGGTTCGAACAGGACGGCGTTGGGGCGAGAAACAGCCGCAGACTGGATTCTGTGGAGGAGTTGCTGGCTTTGCAGGATGCCGTCATCACGGGCAGAGAGAACCTCCAGTTCCACGTCGGCTTTGCTGGCTACCTGGCGCGCAGCTTTCACCTGCTCGATCTGGAAATCGTTATCTTCGTTGGTCACCGAAAGCAAGAAGCGCAACTTGGTCATGGGGACGTGGCAGCCTGCGAGAATCATACTCGGAATGGCATTGGGCAGCGTTATTACGTCGGGACGTAGGTTTGCTGTTTCATATCAGCGTCGGGTCAGTCTTGGGAACCCGTCGCTGCCTACCGCGTGCATGACGATATTCGGAAGCAAACCGGGCTGCTGGCGATACACCCGGAAATCGGCCGTCCCGGCCGCGTCCGCGGCACTTGCGAGTTCGTGATAACGGGAACCCCTTACCTTGCCGCCTATCGCTTCGCCGGAGATGTAGTGACGGTGTTGCGTCTGCTGCACGGCGCGCGCCGGTAGGTCATTTTCATTTCGCCGGAGCGGGTTCCTCCAGCCCGCGATACTTCAGCATTGCCTTCGTGCTGGGTGGGGCGCCACGCCAGTTCGCGTACATTTTGGCGAGATCTTCGGTGTTGCCGCGCGAAAGCACCATCTTACGAAAGCGATCCCCGTTGGCGCGGGTGAGCTTACCGTTCTCATCGAACCACTGATAGGCGTCGTCCGCCAGCATCTCGGTCCAGAGATAGGCGTAGTAACCCGCGCTGTAATCGTTTTGCCAGATGTGACTGAAGTAGCTGGAGCGATAGCGGGGTGGCACGTAACTGACATTGAGGTGGGTCTTATCGAGGGCCTGCTTCTCGAACTCGTCGGGCTGCTGGAGCGGCGCGCTGGGCAAAAGGAAGTGCCACTGCATGTCGAGTTCGGCCGCAGCCAGGATTTCCGTCATGCCATAGCCTCGATTGAAAGTTTCGGCTTTCTTGATCCGCGCGGCAAGTTCTGGCGGCATGGGCTCGCCGGTTTTGTAGTGCTTGGCATAGTGAGCGAAGATTGCGGGATAGGTGGCCCAGTGCTCGTTGAATTGCGAGGGAAATTCCACGAANNATGACGTCGGTGAAGCTGATCAGGGCGGGTTCGCCTGCGGCGGGCTTGGGCAGGTTGGCAACGTTGTACACGACCGAGGAGTTGCCAAGCAGGCGCGACTGGCCGACGAATTCTGACATCCAGGCTCCGCCATTCTTGTTGTCGCGCTTGAAGTAATCGCAATAGAAAAGGGCGAGGTGCTTGCCGTCGGCGTCGAACACTTCGAACACCCTCACATCGGGTTGGTAAACGGGAATGTCATGGCGCTCCTGGAAAGTGATTCCATAGAGCTGATTGGCCGCGTAAAAGACGCCGTTCTGGAGCACGCTGTCGAGTTCGAAATAGGGTTTTACCTGCGCATCGTCGATGTCGTAGCGAGCTTTTCGGACCTGCTGCGAATAGAACTCCCAGTCGTAGGCCTGGACCTTGAAACCGCCTTTCTGCGCGTCAATGACGGCCTGGATATCGGCGGCCTCGCGAGCGGCCTGGGCGGTTGCGGCGGGGACGATGGCATCCATGAACTGCAGCGCGGCTTCCGGCGTTTTGGCCATCTGATCGTCGAGTTTCCACGCGGCGAAGCTGGGGAGACCAAGCAGTTTGGCTTTCTGCGCGCGCAGGTGAGCGAGACGTGCGACGATGTCGCGAGTGTCGTTGGCGTCGCCGCGCTCGGCGCGGTTCCAGGAGTGTTCGAAGATGGCCTGGCGCGTGGTGCGGTTGCTGAGCGAAGCCAGGTCAGGCTGCTGCGTAGTGTTTTGAAGCGGAATGACGAAGCCTGCGACCTTGCGGTCCTTGGCGCCCTGCGCCGCAGCGGCGATGCGAGCTTCGGACAGTCCGGCCAGCGCGGTCTTGTCGGTGGTGATGTAAGCCCCGTCTTTCGTGGCGGCCAGGAGCTTGGTGTTGAAGGCGTTGGAAAGGGAAGAAATCTCTTCGTTGAGCTTGCGCAGTTCCGCTTTGTTGGCTTCCGGCAGATTGGCGCCGGCATGCACGAACTGGTCATAGATGCGCTCGATCAGGCGGAGAGACTCGGGATCGAGCTGGAGCGTGGCACGTTGCTTGTAGATCGCGGCTACGCGCGCGAAAAGTTTCGTGTTGAGATAGATGAAGTCCCAGTGCGCGGCTTGTTTCGGAGCCTCGACGGTTTCGACATGCTGGAGGGTCGGGTTGGTGTTTGCCCCAGTGACTCCCTCGAAAGCTGCCAGGGCGCGGTTGAACAAGCGGCCGCTTTTTTCCATGGCGACGATGGTGTTGTCGAAGGTGGGCGGAGCGGGATTGTCGGCGATCGCCTGAATTTCCGCCTGCTGCTGCGCCATGCCGGCCTCAATCGCGGGCTGGTAGTCTTCATCCTTAATCTTGTCGAAGGGCGGCGCGTGGAACGGCAGCGTACTGGGCGCGTAAAAAGGGTTCGAGGGACCGAATTCGGCGGTGGCGGCGAGTGCGGGAT
>PKXK01000277.1 GCA_003132325.1 Acidobacteriaceae bacterium | reverse complement strand
TGACATCCCCTCTTATAGAACCGCTTCAAGAGTTGCTGCGTTCGAGTGGCACCTTGGAAAGCCAGCAGCGCTGCCAAATCGGAAGGCTCATCGACGTCCAGTCCAACGCCGGCGAGCTTAAGCACGTGCACTGGCTTGCCGGTAGCCTTCGCAGCTGTCAGGTGGGAGAGGAAGCTGTCATTGCCGAAGCACAGCGGAAACAGATCTGCGGGCCGGCGGAAAACCGCATTGGTCCCACGACCGCTGGCCGACGGTACAAGCACCGTACCCTCTTGTGGTGCGGCAGCAAAGATCTTCTCGACCTCTGCGGCAGTGATCAGCGGGAGATCACCGGGCACGACCAGCGTGAACTCCGCACCGCGCGCAACGCATGCGCGTGTGGCCGCTTCAATTGCGCCGGTTTCGCCGGGGTCGACTGGATCGTCAATGACCGCGAAGGAGTGCCGCTCCGCCATGCGCTGTGCGTGTGGATCGCCCGTTACGAGCGCGACGAGATCGCGGTGCAAGCACGCCGCGAGGGCAGCAAGCACGTCTTCGAGCATAGCCTGAGCGAGTTCACGGCGCTCTTCCGGCGTAAGAGCAGGCGACAGCCGTTGCTTTGCGTTTTTCAGCGTCTTGACCGCCACCAGGATCATAAGGCGGTGGCTCTCCTAATCGTTTTGTCGCCTGAGGTTCCAGATCGCAAGGTCGTTCGATGGACGATTACCGCCAGTTAATCGGCGGCTGTGGCCGCCGTCCGGAAGGCCTGCTTCAGAAGCTTCCGCTCAATCGGGGTCTTGTAGGCCCGAACTCCGGTGGCGTTGTAGATCGCGTTCAGGATCGCGGGGGTGCTGGGGACGATGGCGATCTCGGAAATGCCCTTCGCCCCGTACGGTCCCTCGGGGAACGGATCCTCGACGGTGAGTACGTCAACCGACGGCGCGTCCTTCGCCTTGGGGACACCCAACGTGCCGTAGGTGACCCGGGCGTCGCAGCGCAGACAGCGACCGGCCTCCGCCAAGGCCTGCTCGGCGGTCAAGCCGAGATTGACCTCGTCGAAGCCATGCGCGCAGGCGCTGGCAACCTGGCCCTCGTGACGCGGGGCATCGTTCGGCGTTAGCGGCGGGACCATATCCACGTCGAAGCTGGGCAAGATCTGCTCAAACCGCTTTTGGCCGGTCAGACGCTCGTCCATATTGGCCGCCGCCTTTTTGCCGTATCCCATGGCATTGGAGACGTTCGACGGGCCGGAAACCACATCGCCACCGGCAAAAACGCCCGGCGCGGTCGTGGCCAGGCTCTCTCGGTCCACCACGATCAGGCCGCGGGCAGAGACTTCCACGTTGTCCTGCGGTCGCAGGAATTCCAGGTTCGTGGTTTGCCCGATGGCCAGGATGACGGTGTCGCACTCGATCCGGCTCTCGGTGTTCTCCCACAACAGGGGGTTGAAGCGGCCCTGTTCGTCGAACACACGCCTGGTCTTCAGGGTCTCAACCCCCGCCACCTTGCCGTCGCGCCCGAGAATCTGCTTGGGACCGAGGCCGTTCAGGATGGGGATGCCTTCCATCTCCGCTTCTTCCACTTCCTCGCGGGTGGCCGGCATCTCGTTGCGCGACTCCAGGCACACGATGCGCACTTTCTTTGCGCCCATGCGCAATGCGGAGCGCGCCGCGTCGGTGGCAACGCTGCCGCCGCCGATCACCACAACGTTTTCGCCCACGGGAACCGTCTCGCCCTTGGCCCTCGCGTCAAGGAACGGCAGAGCGGCAACAACACCCTCCAGCTCCGCGCCAGCCACCTTCAGCTTCGCGTCCTTCCACGTGCCAACCGAGATGAAGAGCGCCTTGTACTGACTGGCGAGCTGATCGAGCGAAACATCCGAGCCGAGCCGGGTATTGAGGACGAACTTCACGCTAAGGCTCGCGATCAGCTCGATCTCCTTCCCCAGAACCTCGCGCGGAAGCCTGTATTCGGGGATGGAGTAGCGCAGCATACCGCCGGCCTCGGCGTGCGCGTCGTAGACCGTCACGTCGTGTCCGAGCAGCGCTAGGTAGAACGCCGCCGTCAAGCCGGCCGGCCCGGCGCCCCAGACGGCGACTTTGGAGCCACTGGCAGCGAGCTTCTTCGATGCCAGCTTTTCCTTCATGCGCTGGAAAGCCTCGGCGTTCTGATACACCTGATCGGCGATCAAGCGGTGTACCTCACGAATATTCGTCGCCTCGTCCACCGAGATGCGGCGGCACTGGCTTTCGCAAGGGTGATGGCAGACGCGGCCCGTGGACGCGGGCAGCGGGTTGTCCATGATGACGGATTCGAACGCTTCCTCGATCCGGTTCTCTTTGTATAGCTCCAGGAACCGCGCGATGTCCATGTTCACCGGGCAATTGGTGTGGCAAGGCGTCTCGTTGGGGTCCTCGAAGAGCAGCAGGCCGTCCTTGCTCGGGCAAATCTCGCTGAGCGCGAAGCCCATCCCCTGCACGGTGCTGCCGATGATCTGGCCACGGATCTGTTGCGGGTTGATCTCCTTACCAACGTCGTGCGCCGCGATCACGCGCAGAACGTCCACCTTGCCGGTCGCCTCTTCCACCTCGACAATGGCCGTCTGCGTGGCGTAAGCGTAAGTGGGGCAGTTGCGGTACTGTTCCTTCGGCACCGTCTTCTTGGCTACCTGGTCCGACAGCGGCCACGTCTTGGGCGACACGTAGACGACGGAAGCGGAGATGCTGATGCCTTCCTCCGCCGCGCGTTTTCCCATTTCCGCCAGCGTGAAGATCACCTCGTCGGGCCGATACTGCGACCACTCGGTCTTGAGGACATCACCCTTCACGTGCAGTTCGTAGTCGTCGATGCCGGACCATTCCGCGGCCTGGTCAACGAGTTTCTTCTTGAATGCCTTGCCGCCATCTACCACGGCCCGGCCGCTGATCAGCGTCTGGCGTTCGCCGGAGGCGGAGCGGTGCGGGTGTGTCTGCGCCGTGTCCTGGGTGATGACATCGAACAACTCGGGAGAGATGCCCGTGGATTCGGCCGCGAGCTGTATGACGGTGGTGCGGATGGACTGTCCCATGTCCACCACCGAAGCGCGCACTTCCACGCGCCCGTCCGGCTTCAGCGTAAAGGTCGCGCCCGAGTCGTCCACCTTGCCCTTGCCGGCGCCGACATTCTTGAATGCCGCCGCCACGCCCCAGCCCATTTTCCACCCCGGCCGCTGCCGCTTTTCGTATTCCGGCCAAACCTGGCGGAACACTTTTTCGCTGGCGTCCAGCGTGCCGACGGCGCCGACGCTGGCGAACAGCCACTGCCCGCCGATCGTGTAGTCGCCTTCTACCAGCATGTTCTTCCGGCGCAACTCGAACGGGTCCATGTTCAACTTGATGGCCGCTTCATCCAGCAACTGCTCCATGGTGATGTTGGCCTGGTTGATCCCGTAGCCGCGGAATGGGCCCGAGTTCGGGTTGTTGGTGAACGCTGCCAAGCCGTTGATGCGCACGTTCTTGCAGCGGTATGGCCCCACGGCGAACACGCAAGCCTGGTCAATCACGCGCGGGCTGTTGCCGCTATAGGCTCCCGCGTCGGCCACGAGCTTCGCGTCCACCGCAACGATGATACCGTCCTTGTCCAATCCCACCTTGTAATCGTTGGAGAACGGGTGGCGCTTGACCGTGTTGTGCAGGTCTTCCTCGCGGGTCAGGGTGATCTTCACGGGCCGCTTCAAGTGGTAGGAAGCCACCGCCGCAACCGCATCGCAGGTCACTTCCAGCTTGCCGCCGTAGGCGCCGCCCACCGGGGTCGAAATTACCCGCACCTTGTCGCTGGGCATTGCCAGGATATTCGCAATCTGCTCGCGTGTCTCGAACGGGCCCTGGGTCGGCAACTGGACAATGATGCTGCCGTCCGGTCCGGGCTCGGCCAGCGTGGCGTGCGGTTCCAAATATGCGTGCTCGATGCGCTGCGTCTCGAAATGGCCTTCCACCACCAGCGCCGCCTCGGCCAGCGCTTTATCCACGTCGCCGATGTTGTGGTACACCTTCTTGCAGATCGGGCCGTGGGGCTGGATTTGCGGTGCGCCTTCCTTCAGCGCATCCATCGGGTTGTAGACGCCCTGCAACACCTCATACTGTACGTCCACCCGCTTGGCTGCCGCTTTCGCCTGCTCCTTGGTTTCCGCCACGACCAGCGCAATGATGTCGCCGGTATAGCGGACCACTTCGGTACAGAACACCTGCTGGTCAGTCCGCGTGCGCCCGTGCGCGTTCAACCCGGGCACGTCCTTGGCCGTGAACACGCGCACGACGCCCGGCGCCTTCTCCGCCTCCGATGTATCCACCCTGAGGATCTTCGCGTAGGGGTGCTTGCTCCAGACGATCTGCCCATGCACCATGCCCACCCGGTACAGGTCGTCGGCAAAGAACAGCTTGCCGGTTACGGCTTGCGGGCCGTCCGCCAGAACGGCGGAAGCGCCCAGGCCGCCCGTACGCGGCTTCCATTTCTCGAATTCTTCGGGATTCTGCAGCCATTTCGAGGCAAGTTGCACGGCCTCAAAAATCATTACGTACCCGGTGCAACGGCAGATGTTCTCATTGAGTGCTTCGCGGATCTCGGCCTCGGTGGGATTCGGGTTCCTGTCGAGCAGCACCTTGGTGGCCAAGATCATGCCGGGGCTGCAGAATCCGCACTGGACGGCTCCCGCCTCGAGGTACGCGGCCTGAATCGGATGCAGCGAGCCATCTTTCGGCGTGATTCCCTCGATGGTCTCCACGCGGATCCCCCTTGCATTTTCCATCAGGAAAAGGCACGAATCGATGCGCTTGCCATTGACGAGCACCGAGCAGGCGCCGCAATCGCCGGTGCTGCACCCTTGCTTTGTACCAACCAGATTCAGTTCGTCGCGAAGGAAGCGAAGGAGCGTGGTCTTGGGGTTAACAGTGCGGCCAATGGTTTCGCCGTTCACTACCATTTCAATATCAAGGCGTTCATTTTCCAGCATGGAATCTCCCACCCGGCGTCCAGGGACGCCGTTAAATAAGTCCGAAGTTCAAAGTCTAAAGTCTAGGGTTCAAAGTCTGAAGTCCAAACTCTAAAGTTGTGGAGCAAAGCACATCACGAAGACACAAAATCACAAAGTATTTCTTAGCCCGTGACGCCTGGCACCGGGAACCTGACAACTTCTTCCGGAATCTCGACGCCGGCAAAAATCCGCTTAATCCGGAATCTCCTTTTTGGTTCAAAAAGGACACTGCTATCGAAAAGGCTGTAGTTCGTCACCGCAAGCGGTGCAAAGTTCGGGTGTTTAATCAGCCGTTTAAACTTATGCAAGCGCTTGCATTTTACACCGGGTAGAACACCACCGTCAAGATTGTTTTCCGAACGCCTGTCGTTAGCACATGATATGT
>PKXK01000171.1 GCA_003132325.1 Acidobacteriaceae bacterium | reverse complement strand
ATCTTGTATTGGACAAGACTCAAGTTGCCGGAAAGCGAATTTTCCAGCAAACTCTATCCAAAGGGGTCTCCGATTCAAAGAAACTTCGGCATCGCGCAAGCACTACCCGGATACAAAACCTAAGTTTTCTGCATCCGACTTGAAAGCAACCTGGAGGAAGATGGAATCCACGGGGAAAGACCTGTTGAAACTTTTGGTGGAACGCGATCCCGCAAGCCCGGAATTCCGCAGCGGAGTTCAGACAGCACTGGGTTTGCCGGAACCAGCGGCGGAAGCGCCCGCCAACGGCGAATTCGACCTGTGGCGCGATGTCTTCGTCCAGCAACAGCTGCCCTGGGGACGATTCCTGCAATCGGTGTTGCTGCACGCGACAGCAGTTGCCCTCCTCTATACGATTTCGCTGGCCTGGATTCGGCAGCGTCAGATTCTCGATCGCGCCGCGTTTGACCGCTCATCGCTGATCACCTATACGCCGGACGAATATCTTCCGCCGCTCGACACCGGCGCATCCGACGTTGCCAAGGCGGAAAAGGGAGATCCCGTCTTCGCCAAGCAGCCCATCCTCTCGGTTCCGCCAGAAGCCGACAACCGGTCTCAAACCATCGTCGTGCCTCCCGATCTCAAGCTCAACCGCGACGTGCCCATGCCCAACATCATCACCACTGGAGCCCTCGTGCCGGCGGTTCCGCTGGATGCGACGCGAGCCCCGTCGACGCGCCTGGTCGCGCCCGTGATGCAGGTCGTAGCGCCCGCGCCCGACGTCCAGTTCGCGCCGGACCGCGTAGTGCAAGCGGCGATGAAGTCGGACGTGATTGCACCGCCTCCAGAATTGACGGCATCAACCAAGGGACAGATTGGGCTCGTGAACATTGGCCCCAGTGAAGTGGTGGCGCCGGCGCCGCAGCTCACGCTGACCGAGCAACATGCGCTCAGCTCGCGCGGCAAAGGGCATCTGCCTGGTGGTGCCGTACAGCCGGTCGGCCCTCCGCCGAGCCTGGCGGCGAGCGGCGGCCGCGCGGGCGGACGGCTGATTGCCTTGGGGATTCATCCCGTGGCTGCCACGGGGCCGGTGACGGTTCCCGGCGGCAATCGGCGGGGAAAGTTCGCCGCGGGTCCGCAGGGAAAACCAGGCGCTTCGGGAACGCCAGATTTGGCGGGATCGAAGTCGGAAGCGAAGGGCGGAGACGGCAGCGGCGGCGTCAACCCGCGCAACCACGGTTCTCTACCCGCAGGACTGCATGTTGGCGGGCCGGCGTCAGGCGGGAACGATGCGCGAGAGATGGCTAGCGCCTCGTCGGCGGGAACGAGGCCGGGGGCGCGGGTTGCGGCTCCGGTTTCCGACGATAAGGTCAGCGAGGAGGACCGGCAGGTTTTTGGCGGCAAGCGCTTGTATGCGACCACGCTGAACATGCCGAATCTGAACTCCTCGAGCGGCAGCTGGGAGATACACTTTGCGGAACTGGAGGCAGGACCGAAAAAAGGATATCTGGTGGCGCCGCTCGCCACCGAACAATCCGACCCTGGCTATCCACTGGAATTGATGCGGGCGAACGTGCACGGCATCGTAACGCTCTATGCGGTCATTCACGCCGATGGCAGGGTGAGCGACATACGCGTCCTCAACAGCCCGGACGAACGTTTGGACCCCTATGCGGCGAAAGCTCTGGCGCGCTGGAAATTCCTGCCCGCGGAAAGAGCGGGGAAGCCGGTGGCGCTCGAAGCGGTGGTCAAAATTCCGTTTCGGGTGCGGCGGAATTTCTGAACAGGTGAAGCGCAGGATGAGTTCTAAAGTGGGCGTTGCTGTATCCGCTCGCGTGGGGACGGCCGCCCTCGCCGAGCGGAGTTCGGCAGTTGCCCGTGGCCATAGCAACTCTGAAACCGCTCTAACTTCGGGCCGCTGCCGATTTCTCCGAGGGCAGGGCCGCGTACACAGCGGCATTGGCGCAGACTTCGTAGTAGTAGCGGTCGGTCCAGCGCAAGATGGATAGATCGCGGACATCGACTTGGGCGATGCGGTTCTTGCGGATGGCGATCTTGCGAAATACTCCATTCGCGATGGGAACGGTGCCGACGAAGAACTCGCGCTCGTCGTCGATCCATGGGCTATTAAACCCAGACTCACTCCGATCTGGCGCCCAGGGAGAAAGCGAGATTTCCTGGCGCAGTTTGCGGAAGGCCGCCTCACTCAGACAAATCCCGCCTACGTTGTAGTTGAGGCGCATCTCTTCGGCGCCGGCTTCGGCGCTCGAATTGTCATTGCTCTTCTTATTGCCCCCGCCTCCGATCTGAACCGAGTAAACCCGGAAGACTCCAGCATCGGGCGCGAGTTTCTTGCGAACGCGCTTACTGCAGGAGGAGAGACGATCGCTCTCATTGATGGCGTCGGAAATCATGATGCGGTGCTCGCCATCCATCAGGTAGAGCGGAGGGGAATCCTGGTAGGCGATACCCAGGCCGAGTTCCATCTGGGGCAGACCGGAACCCTGCAACAGTTGGTTGTAGTCGCCGAGCAGGCTCAAAATCTCCCAGGCCAGAACGCAGGTTCGGCCAACGCTGACCATGGCTTCGCCTTCACGCTCCAGCAGGGCCACAATAATGGCGTCGCCTTCGAGAAAGACCTTGATGGCGCCGTATTTCGCGAGCAACTTGTTGACCGGATCGTAAAAATTGAGGCTGAAATACGAGGCGGCGTTCATGCCTTGTTCCATCAGCGAGCGGGTGAGGCGGGAAGAATCGCGCACGTCGGCCTTGAGGATGACGTGGTGAAGGACACGATCCTCGGGGGCTTTCTGGTCTTCGGGGGGCAGAAACTCGTAAAGCATGCCGTTCAGAGAGGAGAGTTGGCGGACTTTCTCGTCGCTGACCAGGTTGACGCTGTCAAAACCGGAGCTGAGGGTTTCCAGGCCGCGCAGGTCGCGGTGATAGCAAATAAGGTCGTGGAGAAGCCGGGCGGCGAAGCGGCTGCGCTCGGAGCTGCGGCAGGAGGCGACGCGTCCGATGGCCGCAAAAAGGCGGTCGGAATGGAGACGGCCTTCGGCAATCATTCTTTCGACGCGCTCAGCTTCCTCGCGGAAAATCAGGGCGTTCTTGATCTGCTGCGGATTTACGCGTGGGGCATATTCGGCCAGCAGAGGCACGGCTTCATAGGAAGCGACGACGTGCGGAAGAACGTCTTCGCGCTGCAGCATACGGGTCCAGATGTCGAGGCGGTCTTTTCGATTTCGATCTTCTTGGGTTAAATCTTCGCCGTTGCCCGTGCCCACAAGCGCGGCGGCGTTTTCGGGAACGTTGAGGGCCTGCGCCAGATGCTCATCGTCCACGTCCTCTCCGTATCCGAGTTCGCGCAGAAAGTTCAGCGCGAACTGGCGGAGGCTGGGGAAACGGTCGGGATCTTTGTCGAAGTTGCCGAACATGTAATAGTGCTCGGCGCAGAGATAGTCGTCGCGTCCGTCCTCGGTGAGAATGAGCGGATTGAGGAACAGGCGATAGCAGTCGGCGGGTAAATCGCCGAGCAGGGAGCGGCGAGTACGCGCCAGGGTTTCTTTTTCAATTTCGCGAAGCAGGCGAAACATTTCCTGCCCGGCTTGGCGGAGGATAATTTTCTTGCGCACCCGGAAAGACGAGAGGAGTTCCTGGGTCTGCATCATTCTCCCTTGCGGAACACCCTCGAGGGACTTGGTCTTCAGGCGGCATTGTTCGAGAATCCTCGAGAATTGGGTTTGCAGTTCGGCGCGTATGAACTTGAGGACGGCGAGGCGGCCGAGCAGATCGAGGGAGGGATTAGCTTCCGCCTTGGCGCGATTCAGGATGGCGAGATGAATGGATACGAGAAGTGTTTTGAGGTCGGCGGGGCCGGACTTGGCGAGTTTGGCGGCCTCGGCGGCGCTGATGAATTTGGCTGGGGCAGAGGAGGAAGCATTGGGGGCGAAGAGCGATTCCACCTCGCCGATGCGCGCGATGTAACGGGCAAGATAGAAACTTAAGTCGGCGGTGATGCGCGGACTGAGAAAAACGTCGTAGCGGAGATTGTCGACACCCAGTCGCAAATCGGCGAACGCAAGCGTGGGCCCGTAGTATTGCAGATCGGGCCGGCTGGGTGGTTCGGAAGTACGCAACCGAAAAATCGGGACCTTAGGCATCGTCCTAGCGCTGATTGCAAATTGCTGAAACTGCGGTACTAAGCAGCAGGCTAGCACGTCGTCCGGGACGGTCCAAAGTTACCTAAGTGTAGGCGCACAAGCACCGCGGTATCGGCTGTCGTCGTAGCGTCGTCACAGCTAACGACTGGCGCCGCGCTCTTTTTTGAATTCATCTCTTGCTTGTTTCAATTGTCGGAAGTGGACTAATATTCCGCGACATGGAAATCCGGGACTTCGCCAAAGAATATCAGTCCAAGACGGATGACGAACTTCTGCGATTGGCGCTTGATTCCGAACAACTGACCCCCGAGGCCAATGACGCTCTCAAAGGCGAACTATCCAGGCGGCTAATCAATGGGACTGACCGTGTGAGCGAGTTTCGCGAGCAGGAGTCGCAGCGCAAAACTAAGCAGGCGGCGGATCCGGGAAGACTCTTTTCCATTTACACCGTAGGGCGTCATCGGTTTGGCAAGGCCGGGTACGTCTACAATTCGGAAACGGGGATGGAACGGTTCACGACAACAGTTTTCGTCGTGTTGCTCTATTTCCCGTTAATACCAACGGGCACCTACCTCGCCGAAAGGAAGCGCGGATTCTTTTCGAACCCAATTACTTTCTTGGAAAAGCTTCCTCTCGATTGGGAGCAGGTTTTGAAGGTGTGGGTTGTAGCGGCGGGCAGCGCCTTAGCGCTAATTTGGATCTTCAAGCTGTTGCCTCGCCTACTTTACAAATCTTAATAGTGCTTCTTTTCTCCCGCGACCGCGGGATTAGTTCTTGGAGCCTCAACCCGGCCAGAAATCGCGCACGTCGTCGGCAGGGTGAAACAGGCGCCGCAGCGAGGCATGGTTGGCATCGGATAATCCGCGGTTCAGAGCTTCCACATCAGCCCTAACCCAGCCGACACTTGAGATCTTGATTTTGCCATCCTGGCCAATGAAGAACCAAGAGGGCACGTTGGTGAGGCCGTAGGTGCTCGAAACCACATAACCGGCGGGATCGTCGAGGAGCGCGGGGAAGGTTACGCCGTACTCTTTCAAGAAGGCGGCCGTGTTGGTCTTATCGTCCTGAGAGATTCCAACCATGGCGGCTTTCTGGCTACCGTAGGCTTTGTGCAGGCGTTCGAAAAACGGAAACGCATACTGGCACACGGGGCAGGAAACTTTGAAGAAGACGGCCAGCACGGGTCCGCGTTGGAGTGCGTCTTGCAACGAGAATTTGCCGCCCTCGAGCGTGGGTAAAGAAAAGTCAGGAGCCTTGGTTCCCTCCCGCAATGCAGGCATACGTTTCGAACCTCCGAACAGGCGATCGAGCCACGGCATACGTGCCTTCCGATTTTAGATGACGCCGGCGGCTTTGAGGATTTTCCGCGTCAGGCCAGTGATCGGGAACTGGGAAATGTTTGCGACTGGGATCCATTTGCCTTTGGCGGTCCGCGCCCTGTGCACATGAACGGCGTAGTCGGTAACGGTGATGGAATGGCGGAAAGTGCGCCAGGCGGCGGGAACCCACGTCGGCCGCCGCTTTTGGGGCAGTTGCGGCAGTTCCCACATGCCGGGCATGAGCGGCGATTTTCTCGGGCGCTGGACGAGTCGAATGCTGCCGTTGCGCTGGTTTAGCACGCACCAGATTTCTTTCTTGATCCGACGGCTCGAGTTTAGGGCTAGAGTTCCCCCGGGCCGGGACGCGGGGCGCTCCATTGTTATTGTGCCGTTTGCGCCTTGGTTGAAGTTGGAGAGTCGGGTTACGCACCATTTCCGGACCGGACAGTTTGGGCAGCGGGGCTGCCGGGGCACGCACACGGTTGCGCCGAGTTCCATCATGGCCTGATTGAAATCCCCGGGCCGGGAACTCGCGAGAAGGGCTTGGGCGTGTTGCCAGGTTTGCGGCGTAGTGAGATCGATGCCGGTCAATCTTTGCAACACTCGCTCAACATTGCCATCGACCACGGCCACGGGCTCGGCAAAGGCAATGCTGGCGATGGCAGCGGCCGTGTAACGTCCGATACCGGGAAGAGTTTGGAGGGCTTCGGCAGTTTGCGGGAAGCGGCCGCCGTGCTTCTGCACAAGTTCTTTTGCGCACTGATACAACATCCGGGCTCGGCGATAATAGCCGAGACCGCTCCAGGCAGCCAGTACGGCGTCTTCCGAAGCTGCGGCGAGCGCCTGAATATTCGGGAAACGCTTAAGGAAAATTCTGTAGTGGTCAACGACGGCGGCTACGCGCGTCTGCTGCAGCATGATTTCGCTGAGCCAGATGCGATAGGGATCGCGAGCCTTGCGCCAGGGAAGTTCGCGGCGATGCTGGTCGTACCAGCGCAGCAGCGCGCGCCGGAAAGCGGCCAGGTTCTTGCTCGTGTAGGGACGGGCGCCCTCGCCCGTCCAGGCGGAGCGAAGCTTCGCAGTGAGGAACGGTCGCCGAAGCCGAGCGGGCGGCGTGAATTCGGGGAAGGCTTTCTAGTTGTCCGGGGCAGTAATCCAGTCTGATCGCCAAAAAGAAAAGCGGCCTGTGCCGGCCGCAATTCTTTTCCCGAATTTTGGTTGTGGCCTAGACGCCTTTGACGTTCTCTGCCTGCCAGACCTCGGGGCCTTTCACTACGTCGAACTGAACTTGTTGACCTTCCT
>PKXK01000011.1 GCA_003132325.1 Acidobacteriaceae bacterium | reverse complement strand
TGGACTCGTGACCACTAATCCCATCCACTGGTTCGTGATTCGATGTGGAGATTCCGAACTTACCGTTCACCGGTGGAATTTTGAAACCGCCAACGCGGCCGGAGCCCGGCATTACTGCGGTGAAGCTCACGCCGAGGTATACATCAGTCGCTGGTTTGACTCAGTGTGCGCGCCGCCGAAGCCAAGCTTCAAATAGCCAGAAAGCCGTGAATCAAGAATCGACCGGAGTCGATGACAACGGCACGAGCTCAATAGCGCGCCGGCATGGGTTTACGCGGATCATTCAGGAGCCGGACTATGCTACACAACGTCGCCGATCAACCGGAATGCTGGCCCGCACTGCCGCTGGATTCGTGGAAGGACACCTACGCCACTCTCCATATGTGGACTCAGATGGTTGGCAAGGTCCGGCTGCGTCTGACGCCACTCATGAACCACTGGTGGAATGTCCCGTTGTACGTTGCTGCCCGGGGCCTGACCACATCTCGAATCCCCTACGGACAAAAAGCTTTCGAACTCTGGTTTGACTTCATACGACATCAGCTTGTGCTTGAGACGACTGACGGAGTAGTGCGGACAGTTCCGCTGGCGCCTCGCTCCGTGGCCGAGTTCTACGAAGAATTCATGGGGATGCTTCGATCCGCGGGAATCGAAGTCAAAATCTGGCGGATGCCAGTCGAAGTCCCCAATCCGATTCCCTTCGACCGAGATCGCGAGCATCGCTCATACGATCCCAAAGCAGTGGAGAGATTCTGGCGGATTTTGTCGTCGGTAGATTCCGTCTTCAAACAATTCAGGTCCGGATTCCTTGGCAAGTGCAGCCCGGTACATTTTTTCTGGGGAAGTTTCGATCTTGCGGTCACCCGGTTTTCGGGTCGCAGAGCTCCGGAGCGACCGGGCGCCGACCCAATGACGCGAGAAGCGTATTCGCACGAAGTCAGCAGTGTTGGCTTCTGGCCTGGCGGTGGCGCCGTCAAAGATGCAGCATTCTATTCCTATATGGCTCCCGAGCCGCAGGGATTCAAAGACGCGCCCGTCCGGCCAAATGCCGCCCATTATGAAAAGCAACTCGGCGAGTTCTTGCTCCTGTACGAGGAAGTGCGCAAGGCCGAATCGCCGACGTCTTCACTACTCGAGTTTTGTCAAAGCACATACGAAGCGGGGGCTAGTCTGGGCGATTGGGACCGTGAAGCGCTTGAAAGGTGAATTTCTCCTCTATGGGTGTGGTTGCAGCGTCGCTAAGCAAGGCAGTGGAACGGGATACCGCCCCGAAAATGATCGACCCCAGACAGACGGTGTCTGGCGCAAAACTGAAGGACGCTTACACAGTCGGTGTCTGAGTCGCGCGGCGGAGTAAACTTCCCGCCATTAAACGGCGAAACATCGTCGCCGCAATATGGGTTTTGCGGACTTCGCTGGAGACTCGCAGACCGAGTCACCAACTTTTGAAAGTCGTCCTCGGGGCGTCTCCGTTAACTCCGGTATGATTGGCGCACATGCCACCAACAGCCCCAGAAGGTCCGGTCATTGAATTCCATGACGTGTCATACCGTGTGGCCAGCACAGACGTACTCTGTGGGCTGAATCTGAGAGTCCAGCGTGGAGAAACCCTCGTGCTCCTGGGGCGCAGCGGTTCGGGAAAAACCACGACCCTCAAGCTGGTAAACCGACTGTTGTCGCCCACTGCCGGGGAAGTACGGGTGAACGGGGTGCCTAATAGGGATGCCGACGTCATCCGTTTGCGTCGCAGTATCGGTTACGTGATCCAGGACGTCGGTTTGTTTCCCCATTTCACCGTGGAGCGGAACATCGGCCTGGTACCCACAATCGGAGGTTGGCCCGAGGAGCGAATTCGCGCCCGCGTGCAGGAGCTGTTGCAGATGGTGGGGCTCGGGCCACAAATGTCCACGCGATATCCGCACCAGTTATCGGGCGGGCAGCGGCAAAGAGTTGGTGTGGCGCGGGCCCTGGCGGCGGACCCGGCTGTCCTGCTCATGGACGAGCCTTTTGGTGCGCTCGACCCGATCACGCGCGACGAATTGCAGCGCGAGTTTCTGTCGCTGCAGCAAAGGCTCCATAAGACGGTGGTCTTTGTCACACACGATCTTCGGGAGGCGCTGCTGCTCGGCTCGCGTATTGCGCTCATGGAAGCAGGGCGCCTGGTTACGGTGCTGGCGCCCCCGGATTTCTTGCGGTCCACGGACCCCTGGGCGTCCGCTTATGTAAAGGCGTTCGCAGATGGGCTGCAGTCGGTCGCCGATCGAGGTACGTCATGAACGTTTTTCAATTCATCCTGCAGAACCGTAGCGAAGTGCTGGAACTGACGCTGGAACACCTCTGGCTGGTTGGGGTCTCCACGTTGCTGGCAATGCTGGTCGGCATACCGTTGGGTATCGCGATCGCGCATCGCCCGCGCCTGAACAAGCCGGTGCTGGCGAGCGCCAACATCATCCAGACAATTCCCAGTCTCGCGCTATTCGGATTTCTGCTGCCCGTGCCGTGGCTGGGGGAACGTGCGGATCGGCTGGCGATCCTGGCACTGATTCTTTATGCCCTGCTGCCCATGATCCGGAACACATATACGGGAATCCGCGGGGTCGATCCCGCAGTGGTAGAAGCAGGACGCGGCATGGGACTTACGGACAGACAGCTCTTGTTTCAGGTGGAGCTGCCGCTGGCGCTCAGTGTGATTCTTTCCGGCGTGCGGGTCGCGGTGGTCATCTCGGTGGGGCTTGCTACTATCGCCGCAGCGATTGGCGCCGGAGGTCTGGGAGAGTTCATCTTCCGTGGCCTGGCGATGGTCGACAACCGAGTCATTCTTGCCGGGGCAATCCCGGCCGCGGTTCTGGCGCTGTTGGCCGACCTCAGCGTGGGATGGTTGGAGAGGCGTCTACGGCCACGATGAGGACCCATCACTCGAGTCTTTTCCCCTTCGTGCTGTCCGTGATGGCTCTGCTGCTTCCTGCTTGTTCGCCCTCCCATTCGGATCGCGTCGTAATTGGCTCCAAGAACTTTACCGAGTCGTTCATTTTGGGCGAACTCATGGCGCAGCAGATCGAGGCGCACACCAACCTGAAAGTGGAACGGCGTTTCTATCTCGCGGGAACCTACATCTGCCATCAGGCGGTGCTGGCTGGGCGCATCGACATATATCCGGAATACACGGGGACGGCATTGACCGCGATTCTCAAGCAGAAAGGCGGGGGCGATAAGGCGGAGGTTTATCAGCGGGTCAAGAGGGAATACGAACGGCGCTTCGGGCTGACTCTCGGTCCGGCATTCGGGTTCAACGACACGTTTGCCATGGAAATCCGAGGGGAAGACGCTCGCCACTTGAACATCAGAACACTATCGCAGGCGGCCGCATTCGCGCCGCATTGGCGGGCCGGGTTTGGCTACGAGTTCATGGAGCGGCCGGACGGTTATAAAGGTCTGGCAGCGGCCTATGGCCTGCACTTTGCTGAGAATCCGCGCGTGATGGATCTGGGCCTGCTGGCGCGAGCGCTACGCGATCGTCAGATCGACCTCGCTGCGGGCAACACCACCGAGGGCCTGATTCCGGCGTTAGATTTGTTCGTGCTCGAAGATGACCGGCACTATTTTCCTCCTTACGAGGCCGTGCCGGTGGTGCGCGAGCAAGTTTTGCAGCAACATCCGGAGGTCACTCAGGCCCTTGCTGGGCTGGCGGAGAAGATTTCGGATGAAGAGATGCAGCAACTGAACTATGCCGTCGACGGCCGACATCGGGATGTGAAGGAAGTTGTGCACGAGTTCCTGCGGGGAAAGGGACTGGTCCGGTAAAGACGACCTCCGACGTTTTGGCTATCGCGCTGACCAGACTGTCTTGCGTCCCGGAAGTGCACATCAAGGCAGCCACCCTCCATCCCTCGCCCGGTCAAATACGAGGAAGTAGTCGCTAATCTGAAAGGGAAAGGAATAAGAACAATGTCAAACAACAAGGCTCTTCGCCAACATTTGCTCAATCTGCTCAAGGGCGGTGACGCTCATGTGGGCTTCGAGTCAGCCATCAAGAATTTCCCGGCCAATCTGCGCGGGAAAAGGCCGAAGGGCGCCGAGCATTCGGCTTGGGGAGTGCTCGAACACCTGCGCATCGCCCAGTGGGACATCTTGGAGTTCTCCCGCAACCCCGGTCACAGATCGCCTGAATTCCCAGGCGGGTACTGGCCTAGCACTCAATCGCCTGCGAGCGAAAAAGCCTGGGACCAGAGTGTGCAAGCCTTTCGCAAGGATCTTGAGGCGTTATGCGAACTGGTGGCCAATGAATCGACCGATCTGCTGGCTGTCATTCCACACGGCGACGGTCAGAGTGTCCTGAGAGAGGCACTGCTCGCTGCCGATCACAACGCCTACCATTTGGGCGAACTGGTGCTTTTACGCCGTATCCTCGGCACCTGGCAGTAGAGTAGCGGTTCTGTTTTGCGACAGTCGCCTTAACCGTTCGCTTGAATTATGCCCGAATCAGCACGAATCACGGGCAAACGGAACGGAATTGACCTCCGACGTTTTGGTTATGGCGCTGACCGGTGCGCCCTGGGTGACCGGATGGAGACCAACTGGGAGGCGTAATAAAGACATTTTTGTGTGCGACCGCGCCGAGCAATTCGACATCTAAGGAATCCGAGAGTGGGGTGGCCGGCTATGCTGTGGGTGCTGTAGTAGAAGACCGCTCAAGTTGAACAACAGACATTCGTCCGGTCATCACCACCAAACTGGGAGGTCCCAATGCTTGCTACGGAAAATGGCGTCGCAGTCCGTTTGGGGCTCATGGAACGGGTCTACGACGCACGCCGGCGAAGCGATGCACTGTTCAGTGTGGTCCGCGCGGGTTCCCTCTATGAGCGGCCGATTCCGGAGCGTCATCGCATCATCTTCTATGTGGGGCACCTTGAGGCATTCGATTGGAATTTGCTCCACGAAAACATCTTCGGGCTGAAGAGTTTTCATCCTGAATTTGATCGATTGTTTGCGTTCGGCATCGACCCAGTCGGCGGTGGCCTGCCCAACGATCAGCCATCCGACTGGCCTTCCTTGGATGCGGTGCACGGTTACGTGACCAGGATCCGGGCCGCTGTGGACGAGAAGTTGGTCGACGGAGCACTCGAATATGCTCAGATGCGCGACGGCTTTTCGGTGGACGCTTTGCTCAACGTAGCGGTTGAGCATCGGCTGATGCATGTCGAGACGCTAGCCTACATGCTGCATCAATTGGCGCTCGACAAGAAGGTGCGGCAAACAGATCCACAAAATCTCAACAACGCTCCCGTGGTTCACCGGACCCTTGAGGTACCTGCAGGTGTGGCGAC
>PKXK01000148.1 GCA_003132325.1 Acidobacteriaceae bacterium | reverse complement strand
CAAGCCGCTGAAACGCAAACCAGCGTAGGGCTAACTCCCAGATGGTCGGCCAACCGGAAACTGGCCCATTCCTAATTTTTTCATTCTCCCACAACCAGAAATTTACCGAGTTGTAACCTGCCTTGTGACGCGGGGAGTTATGCTCTTGCTGGGATTGTGTGCCCCGCTCTGGGTCGATCGCTCGCGTCCACCCGAGCGAATCCGGCATCTAATAAGGCAGGGCAGTTTTGCCTATGAGTACAGCCAGCGTGAAAACACCTCCGCCTGAGCCCTCGCACACCCGCTTGGTTGAGCGAACGGTGAAAGCGTGCGAACTTGCGCGTGAGGCCGCGGCCATCGCGGCCGAGGGCGTTGCCACTGGATCCATGTCCCGCTTGAACGCCATCCGGCAGTGCGAAAAAGAGCTCGATGCCATCGATGTGGAAGTGGACATCGGCGTGACCTCGACCATCACCCACGTCCCGGAGGCGGAGACCCGGCAACTGCTGGCGTGCATGAAAGTCGTGATTGGACTCGAGCGCATTGGGGACCTGCTGTTGAGCTTTGCCACCAGCGCGCAAGCTGCGGGCGCCCGCCTCGATTCGGAGGATGCGCGCGACTTGACCCAGATGGCCACGGTTCTGGAGAAAATGCTGGCTGACGTCGGCCAGTCATTCTCCCAAAGGGATGTCAAGAAAGCTATCGACGTGCTTCGCGCCGATGCCGAGATGGACCGCTTGCGCAATATCATCTTCCTGCGCCACATCGAGAATCCGGAGAACGTTGCGCACCTCTCCAGCCTGCAGGTTATTTTCATGACGCAGTCTTTGGAACGCGCGGGCGACCATGCCAAGAACCTGGCCGAAGAAGTTTGCCATTTTGTCAGCGGACGCAGCATTCGTCACTTGCTCATGGCCTACGACAAGCCCAAGGAGCAGATGTTTATCGAATGGCTGCGGCACAAGGACGAAAAATCGCAGTAGCTCTTGTATGGGCTGGCCGGGCGGGGCGCCCGGCTCTCCACAAGCAAATCAGCAACCCCCTCCAGCCCCCTCCAGCCCTTGACAGCCAGAGTCTCCAAGGCGAGACTCGGGTCAGCCCTTTCGCCATGCACGGATCCACCCAACCCGAAGAGGCATTCCCATCGGCGAATGCCGCGGACACGACTACCGGGACAGGCCCGAGTTCTTCAGTTTCAGCCGACCCAGCGGGCGCGGTTGGCGGCAGGTCCAATGGGAGCCGCGGGCTGGAAGAAACGGAACTGGACTCCGCATTGCAGTTGTTGGTGGAGCGGGCGCAATACATCACCGGCGCGACCGGGACCGCCCTCGCTCTGCCCCAGGGTGAGGAGATGGTTTGCCGCGCCAGCGCTGGTTCTTCCGCGCCGGCCGTCGGGGCGCGTTTGCAGGTTCGGTCCGGATTGACCGGCGAAAGCATAGCTCGCCGGCAGTTGCTGCGCTGTGACAACGCGGAAAGCGATCCGCGCGTGAATCTGGAAACTTGCCGGGCGCTGGGCATTGCATCCATCGTCGTTTTGCCGTTGCTGCGGCGTAGTGGCGAGGTTCGCGGGTTGTTCGAGCTATTTTCCGATCACCCTTACGCTTTCGAGGAGCGCGATCTGATCGCACTCGAGCGCATGGCCGACCTCACTTTGACAGCCCTCGATCTGGCCGAGCAGCGCCAGAACATCGTACCCGCGCCAGCGCCCAGGCGCGAACCGGAAAGGCCCGTCGAAGCTCCAGCGGCAACGGCAACGGCAACGATCGCGTCGCCGGCTTCCGCGATTCCCCTTGGCATTTCCGTTCAAACTCCCCTTCAAGATCCCGTTAGCGTTCCGCTGAAACCAGAGCTCGTTGAACCAGAGCTCGTTAAACCAGAGCTCGCCGAGCCGCCAGCCGTTCCCGCCGAGCCGCCCGAAATTCCGTCACCGTTACCAGGGTCGTCGTTACCAGTTCCAGTTCCAGCTTCCGTCCCTGAGGCGATGCTCCGGGTGGAAAAATGCGCTTCCTGCGGATTCCCCGTTTCCGAGGGGAGAACGCTCTGCCTCGATTGCGAACAGAAGGATGCCGGGAAGAAGGCGCGGGAGAAGGAGCAAGGCGAGATCGCGCACGGCGAGCCAGGGCAGGACACAGCATCGGCCTCGGCGGCTGCGATGGAGGAGGAATTCGTGCCGGCCTTCCTTCGAAACGCAGTGCCCGCGCGAGAATCGTGGCTGGCGAACCATGTCAATCTGTTGGCGATCGTCGTCCTGATCCTGGGCGTCCTGGTCGCCGTCGTGGTGTTTCGATGACCACCTTTGTACCCGAGGCGCCTGTTTTCCTTGACAGAGTGCCGGTGGAACCCATACTCTGCGCTTAATCGCTGTTCCAACACACAGGTGCCCAGGCATGAAAAATGTGTATGAAGTTTTACGACAAAAGGAACTTGAACTGTCCCGGCTGGAAAAGGAAGTTGAGGCCTTGCGCGTCGCCGCCCCGCTGCTTTCGGACGAAAAGGAGCAGCAGCTGGCCGAAGTGCCCAAGCCGAGCTTGACCGCCAGCGCGCCGCAGCAACCGGTTCGGATTCCTCCGGTGGTTGCCGCCCAGGCCTCGAACGCCCCGTCACGCGTCGCGGGTTGGGAAGAAGCGGCTAAGCGCTGGCCGTAGCCGATCGTTCGTCGCGGTAGAGAGACGGGGCTTGCCCCGTCTGCCCGTCATTGCAATAGCCACTGAAACCGAAAAGTGGCTAAAGTGGCTAGGGGTCCAGCATCAGTCAAAGCCACCCACATAAGGGGACGGCATGACCTCAAAATACCTCTCGGGGGTTTTGGTGATCGCGCTCAGCTTCGTTCTCTGCATGCCTGCGGAGGCCGACAGCGGCACAATTGGCGGCGTCGGCACGGGGACAATCGTCGGCGTGGTTGTAGGAGTGGTTGCGGTAGTGGCAGTTGTCGCTATCGTGGTTGTTCACAAAACGTCTGGAAAGCGAACGATTACGGGATGCGTCAGGCCCACGCAGAACGGGATGACCGTGAACGACGAAAAAGACAAGGGTTTACGCACTTTCCGGTGATACGGCAGGCGTCAAACCGGGCGAGCGAATGACCTTACAGGTCAAGAAGATCAAGCCGAACGCCGGCAATCCGCTGGGCTGGGAAATAACAAAAATACGGACCGACTACGGCGTCTGCCAGCCCTAGGTTTGCTCTCGATAAGGCAGTCTGTCGGAGAAGTGGGTCGTCCCTACGGGACTTGAGTCGTCATTCCACTTAGCCCGCGCTGAAACGCGGGCTAAGCTAGGCCGACCCTCCGGGGCTGGATTCTCCCGGCTTCGTTCTACCGGACTGGCCGAAAATGAGTTCACACGCCCACACTTCAGTCCTGCGTCGTGAACGCCAGTGCCAACAAGGTCTTCTGTTCAACTTCGTGCGCCTTTGCCGAACCGGTAGCCGGACTGGCGCTCCCGGAGCGTTTTACCGAGATCACGGGCCGGTCGTTGGCGATGAACCTCAGGCGCGGCAGCATGAAGGAGAGCGCACCCATGTTGGCCGGCTCTTCCTGCACCCACACAATGTCGCGCGCCGCTCCATGACGCTCCAGTTCCGCCGCCAGTTCCTCCTCGGGGAACGGGTACATCTGCTCGAGGAAAACGATGGCGGTGCGCAAGGCTTTATCCTGTTCTTTGTCTTTGCGCTTCTGCCGTTCGGCGCGCAGTTCGTGTCCGATCTTGCCGGTGCAGAGCAGAATCCGCTGGGCATCCTGCGTTTCGGTGTCCGGGATCACGGGCAGAAACCTCTGATGCGTCAAATCCTCCAGCGGAGACAAGGCGTCCGGATGCCGCAACATGCTTTTCGGCGTGAAGACGACCAGCGGCTTTCTCCACTTGCGCAACGCCTGACGCCGCAGCAGGTGGAAATACTGGCCAGCATTCGAGGGCTGACAAATCTGAATATTGTCGCGCGCCGCCAGCTGCAAGAACCGCTCAATGCGCGCACTCGAATGCTCGGGACCCTGGCCTTCATAGCCGTGGGGCAGCAAGAGCACCAGCCCTGACAGCAATAACCACTTATCCTCGGCCGCGCACACAAACTGGTCGATCACCGCCTGCGCCACGTTCGCAAAGTCGCCAAACTGGGCTTCCCACAGAACCAGCGCCTCGGGATAATCGCGGCTGTAGCCGTATTCAAACCCCATCACACCCGCTTCGGAAAGCGCCGAGTTGTAGATGTCGCATGCCGCCTGGCCCGGGGCGATGTGGGCGAGCGGCATGTATTCCGTTTCATCCTCAATATCCAGCAGCACCGAGTGCCGCTGNNTTAGGCTTGACCAGGCTGGCAAAGGCCAGTGCCTCCGCCATACCGTAGTCGACCGGCTTCTTGCCCGTCCCCATCTCCTGGCGCTGCTCCAGCAACTTCTTCACTTTGGGATGGATGTGGAAACCTTCGGGATAGGTGGTCAGGCGCTCGGTGAGTTCCGCCAGTTCTTCGCGCGCCACGCCCGTGGGCAGCTCGTAAGCCGGCTTATAGCGGCCGCCGAAATAGTCGTCCCAGTAATTGGGAAGATCGCGCATCAGCGGCTTCTTGGTGACTGCGGTCGCGCTCTTCTGTGCGGCCTCGTACTCACTCTTGACCGTTGCCGCTCGCTCCGCAATACCGGCATCATCCATGCCGATTTGTTTGGCGTAGATTCGATACAACGGCGGATGCGCTTTGATCGCCTTATACATCAGCGGTTGCGTCACCGTGGGATCGTCCACCTCGCTGTGCCCGTGGCGCCGGTAGCCGATCAGGTCCACGACCACATCCGTGCCGAATTGGTAGCGGTACTCGGCTGCGATGCGCGCGATCCGCATCACCGCATCCACGTCTTCACCGTTCACGTGAAAAATCGGAATCGCCTGCCGCCGCGCCAGTTGCGCCGAGAAGCGCGAAGAGTGCTCGTCGCGGGCATTCGTGGTGAACCCGATCAGGTTGTTGACGATTACGTGGATCGTTCCGCCCACCGAGAAGCCGGCCAGGTCCGCATAATTCAGCGTTTCCGCCGTGATTCCTTGCCCCGCGAACGCGGCGTCGCCATGCACCAGCAACGGCAGATACTTCGCCGTGCCGCCTTCACCGGCGCGGTCCTGCTTGGCGCGAGTGCGGCCTACGGTCACCGGATTCACTGCCTCCAGGTGGCTGGGATTCGACACCAGATGAATATGAATCTTCTTCCCGCTCCGGGTAACGTACTCGCCGGTCGCGCCCATGTGGTACTTCACGTCGCCCGAGCCCAGCACGCTACGTGGGTCCACATCCTCAAATTCCGCAAACACCTGCTCCGCGGGACGCCTGGCGATATGGATGATGACGTTCAGCCGGCCGCGATGGCTCATGCCCATCACCAGCTCCACCGCGCCGCGCTCGCCGGCCACGTCCAGAACCTGATCCACCGCCGGCAATAAAGAAGTGTTGCCTTCGAGGGAGAATCGTTTGTTGCCCAGATAGCGCTGCTGCAGCGTCTGCTCAAACAGATCGGCGCGCAACAGCAGATCGAGCGCGCGGGCTTGATTGATGTCGACGTCGACGGCAGCGGGTGCCGTTTCGATGCGATTCTGAATCCAGTGGCGCCGCTCCGGGTCGGCGATGTGCATGAACTCCACGCCCACGCTTCCGCAATAAATGCGCCGCGCTTCCCGTGCCCATTCGTTGTCGTTAGCGTTATCAAACCGTAGGTCCGGATGCGGTTGTGGAGGCAGCAGGCCGAGCGGGTTGAGTTCGGCCTCCAGATATCCAAATTGCCGGAACAGTCCAAAGACGCGTTCCCGCTCGTAGTTCTCAATGGTGGCGGGAGCCGCGCCCCCGTTTGTATGCTGCGTCGAAGTAGCCATAGAAGGTCTATATAGAATAACGGATGCGCCGGCCGGTGTGGCCGATTCAGCGGGGAAACAATGGAGCGACGGGCGTCCTCGCCCGTCCGCCGGGCGGTGACGCCCGGCTCTCCACCAGAAACCGGAGCGCTGTGCCTCCAGTCACTGCAAGATGCTCGTGCCGCGATTATTCTGAAGCCGGAGGAATATTTCCATGACACTCCATCCCGAAGCGGCTAAGCCCGGCACCCCGGTCATTCTCGGCATTCCGTTCGATGCCAACTCTTCCTGGTTGCGTGGAGCGGCCGGAGCGCCACCGATCATTCGTGTAGCCTTCCATTCCATTTCGTCAAACTCGTGGACGGAAACTGGCGTCGATCTCGACGCGGAAGGCACGTATTGCGATGCTGGCGACTTGAAATTCACCTTTCAGGAGCCATTCCCAGCAATCGAAACCAAGGTCGGCGCATTGCTGGACAAGGGCTTGCGTCCGGTCTGCCTGGGCGGCGACCACTCCATTACTTTGCCGATCGTCCGCGCCTTCGGCAAGCACGTTCCCGGCCTGACCATCCTTCACTTCGACGCCCACCCCGATCTCTACGACGAACTCGAAGGCAACCGCCTGTCGCATGCTTGCCCCTTCGCCCGCATCATGGAGGAGGGCGCAGCCCAGCGCTTGATCCAGATCGGCATTCGGACTATGACTGGGCATCAACGCGAGCAAGCCAAGAAGTTCGGCGTCGAGGTGATCGAGATGCGCCACTTGCCCGCACTCGACCGCATGAAAATCGACGGCCCCATCTACATCTCGTTCGACATGGACGCGCTCGATCCCGCGTTTGCTCCCGGCATTTCGCATCGTGAGCCGGGGGGGATGTCGGTGAGGGAGGCAGTCGCGCACCTGCACGCGATCGCCGGTAAAATCGCCGGCGCCGACATCGTGGAGTTCAATCCCGCGCAAGACAATACGCAGATTACGGCCACGGTGGCGGCGAAGTTGCTCAAAGAGATTCTGGGGAAGATGATTTTGAACTAGAAGAATGCGGAAAAGGACGAGCTTCGTATCAGGGCATCGCTTTAGCGATGCCGAAAACTTCGAAACTAGGCGCCCCTTAAGGGGCTGACGTCGGCAACCGACCTTGCGCACCCTGCTAGACTAACGGAGGTCAACAGGTGATTCATGGCCAATGAGCAGGAAAAAGAAGCCGCCGGACGCGCCGCCGCCAAGCTGGTGCGTGACGGCGACATTGTAGGATTGGGCACCGGCTCAACCGCCTACTTTGCGGTCGTCGCTCTCGGCGAGCGGGTGAAAGCTGGACTGAAAATCATCGGAATCCCAACTTCCATCCAGACCGCTGACTTGGCGCGCGCGGTCGGTATTCCGCTGACTACGCTCGACGAGCACCCGGAAATCGACATCACCATCGACGGCGCCGATGAAGTCGATCCCAAGCTGAACCTGATCAAAGGCGGCGGCGGCGCGTTGCTGCGCGAGAAGGTGGTCGCGTCGGTCACAAAGAAAATGGTGGTGGTCGCGGACTCGGGCAAGGTTGTCGCCACGCTCGGTAAATTTCCTTTACCGGTCGAAGTAATTTCGTTTGCGCGAACCGTGGTGGAGAAGAAGATCGTGGCGCTCGGCGCGACGCCTAAATTGAGGACGAAATCCGACGGCACTCCTTACCTGACCAACAACGGCAATCAGATTCTGGATTGCAGCTTTGGAGCGATCGCAGATCCTCCCGCGCTGGCGCGCGAGTTAAATGGCATGCCCGGAGTAGTCGAACACGGCCTGTTTATCGGGCTGGCAAAGGTTGCCCTGGTGGGACGCGGAGACCGCGTGGAAGAACTGCGCTCCTAGGATCGTCGGGCTTCGCCCGACTGGACAGCCGGGGGCGGCTGTCCCTACGTGACGTGCTGTCGTCCGCTCAACCCACAATCTCCCGCAGCGCCGCCAACAGCCGCTCCACTTCCTCCAGCGTGTTGTAGTGAACCAGTCCGATTCGCAGAAATCCTCCCAGGCGCTCGACGTCCAACTGTTCGGTCAGGTTAAGGGCGTAGTAGTTTCCATCCCACGTGAAGAAGCCGCGCTCGCCGAGCTTGGTTGCCAGTTCCAGCGGCGTGTGACCTGCGATGCGGACCACGAACGTCGCGCATCTCTCCTCGAAGCGGTGCGGATCGGTGATGCCGTAAATCCTCAGTCCAGGAATCGCGAGCAGGCCCGCGACCATCTTCTCCGTCATCTTGCGCTCATGTTCATGGATCGCTTCGTGCGCCGCAATGATCGCCGCGCACCGGGTTGCGACCGCGGGATTCGCGCGCCGCCCGAGTGCTTCCCAGTAATCCACGCAGGCTTTGATGCCCGCGATGCACTCGTGGTTCAGCGTCCCCCATTCCCAGCAGTTGGGGATGTTGTCGGTATTGGGCCGCACTTTATACGGATGCAACTTCTTCAGGTGCTCGCGCTTGCCGTAGAGAACGCCCATGTGCGGGCCGAAAAATTTGTAGGTTGAGCAGACCAGGAAATCGCAGTCGAGTGCGCGCACGTCAATCAGTCCGTGCGGAGCGTAGTGGACGGCGTCGATGTAACTCAAGGCTCCCGCTTGCCGCGCCAGGCGCACCACTTCGGCGACATTGTTGATCGTGCCCACCGCATTCGACGCGTATCCAACCGCCACCAGCCGCGTGCGCTTCCCAATCTTTATTGTTAACTTGGCCGCCAGGTCTTCCATGTCGAGCGTGCAATCGGCTGGGTCAAACTTCACCGTGCGGATCGTCACGCCTTTTTCTTCCAGCGCTTTCCACGGCGAGAAATTCGCGTCGTGGTCGAGCAGCGTGAGCACGATCTCGTCGCCGGGGCCGAGTTCCCGTCCGAGCGCACGGCTCATGGCGAACGTCAGTGTCGTCATGTTCGGGCCGAACACGATTTCATCGGCGTCGCAATTCAGGAAGGTGCCGATGGCCGAGCGCGCTTCCGCGACCATGCGGTCGGTGTTGCGGCTGGTGTGGTAAGCGCCGCCGCTGTTGGCGTTGTTGCGTGACAGGTAGTCGGCGATGGCGTCAATCACGCGTTGCGGCACTTGCGTGCCGCCCGGCCCGTCCAGAAAAACCATGGGGCGTCCATTTACCATCTGCGCAAGCGCGGGGAACTGCGAGCGGACCCAGGATAGGTCAAGCGGGGTGGAGGAAGTAGTCGGCTCAAGGATTGACATAGCAGACATTCTAATTCGGGGGCCAGAGGATTGCTGACGCCGGGTTCCGCGCATGAGGTGAAATCCCACGGGCGCGGCTTTGGAAATTGCAAGGAAAGTTTGGATCCGACGCCCAGCCATTGGGGGCGTCCCATTTTGGGAGACTTACGGTACCTAAGGAAACTCCGATTCAGTACCAACGAAAACCTTGAACCACAGGGTACACAGGGGCGCACGGAGGAACCCGGGGACTTAGTCAGACTTTCTCTGAGGCGATACCCCGATACGAAGCTGGAGTTTTTTCGCAGCCCGCCAGGTCGAGGTCGATGTCAATTCAGGTGAGCGTCGCCGGACGCGGCATCGCCGTGTTCGTAGGGCCGGAACAGGGCCGCATAGAACAGACCGATAGCGAATACGGCCGCCCAAACTACAATCGTTCCGTAGTTGCTGTACCAGGGGTCCTGGGGAGTCCGCGGCCATACCATGTTGATGATGGCCAGGACACCATAGGTGAGCGCCGCCAGATTGACCGGCCACGCCCAGATGCCCAGACGAAACGCTCCGCGCGGTTTCCAGCCCTTGGCTCGCGCGATCAGAGCCGCCAAAACGATCATCTGGAAGGCGACGTAGATACCGGTGGCGCTGGATACGACGATCGCCTCCACCATTCTCTTAAGGAACAAACCTGTAATCGCAATGAAGGCCGGCACAATTCCGGCAAACAGCAAGGCTTTTACCGGAACTCGCGTGCGTTCGGAAAGCGTGCTGAGCTGTTTGCTGCCAAAGATCATGCGGTCGCGGCCGTAACTGAACAACAGGCGGCTGGTAGCAGCCTCCAGACTGATGAGGCAGGAAAAGAATGAAACCATCACCACTGCGATGACAGCCCGCAGCCCGATCGGGCCCATCGCGGTGTTCAGGATGGTAACCACCGGGTCGGTATCCTGCCCGGAGAACACGGCCTTCAGATCGGGCACTGCCAATACGAAAGCCAGGCAAACCAGCATGGCCGCGAAGCCGCCAACGTAGATGGTCATGCGCATCGCCTTGGGGATAGCGCGGCTGGCGTCCGGAGTCTCTTCGGCGACGTCGCCACAAGCTTCAAAGCCGTAGTAACACCACATCGCGGCCACGCTCGAGGCCACGAAGGCGGGGAAGTAATGTCCATTACCAAGGCCAAAGCTTTGGAAGAGGACGTGGAAGCTCTGGTGGCGGGCTACGATTAGCAGATAGCCTCCGACCACGATCGCGCCCACCAGTTCACAAATGAAACCGAACATGGCAACCCGCGCCAGAAGCTTGGTGCCACTGACGTTCAGCGCGGTCGTGCCGACAATCATGGCGATGGCGATCGCAACTTCTCCGGCTTGACCCACGCTCAGGCCAAGTAGCTGAGCCACGTAGGGAGCTCCTCCCACGGCAACCCCAGCGATGGTGCTGCACAAGGCCCACAGGTACACCCAGCCCGCCATCCACGCCCACCGCTTTCCCACCAGCCGTCGCGCCCACGGATAGAGACCCCCGGCAATGGGAAACTGAGAAACGATCTCTCCGAACACCATGGCCACGAACAGTTGTCCGATTCCGACCAACAAGTAAGTCCAGAACATCGCCGGGCCGCCCGCGGCCAAGGCGACGGCGAAGAGTGTGTAAACTCCCACGACGGGCGACAAATAAGTGAAGCCGAGCGAGAAGTTCGCCCACTTGCTCATGGAGCGATCGAACTTGGAGTCATAGCCAAGGGCTTCGAGTTGAGCGGAGTCTCGGTCTGCCGTAGTCGTTTCTGGTTTCATAAGGTCCTTTTCGGGCGCGGGGCTGGAGAATTCTGCGGGGCCGGAAATCATCCAGCCCGCACAACGCCGCTATTGGGCTGGCAGCACTCCGACTTGGCGCATGATTGTACCCGAATCGTAGAAATCGAGGCTGCGTGCAATCTTGCCGTCGCGCACGTCAATCACGCTCACGCCTCGGACCGTGAACTTCTTTCCCGTTTTGTAGATCCCCTTGTCGGTACCGCTAAACGACCATTCGATGGTGCCGTGGCCGTTATGAACGGAGGCGCGCACTAACTTGAGCTCGAGATCGGGAACGGCCTCAAACTCGTCGGCGGCAAACTTGCGAAATTCAGCGTGACCGTGACTCACCTCGCCGTAGGCCACGTCTTCGTAGAAAACATCGTCAGTGAATACGGGGAGCATTTTGTCGGGATCATGGGAGTTCCAGGCTGCGATCCACTTTTCCGCGACGGCGGCATCGCGATCGCTGGTGGTTTTCACTTGTGGCCAGGCGGCAGGCGCCAGAACCATCGCGGTGAGAATGGCGGCAGCAAGAACTCGCTTCAGGTTCATTTTCGTTCCCTCCAATCGTCGGCAACAAGCGCCTAAAGGCGCTCTCATAACCCAGGACTTGCGGTATGCCTGAAGGCATACCCTGATACGAATCTAACTTACGCTGCGGGCTGCTACGTGCCCCGGTAGTGAGAGAGTTCCTGCACGGCACGATAGGCCTCGTTGATGGCGGTATCCATGTAGGCGATGGCGCCGGCGTCGGAGTTGGCAATGGCGATGCGGCCGAACGGTTTTCGTCCGACCTCATTGGGTGCTTCCCCCTCGGCAAAATCGGGATCAAACAAGGAGTTATAGCCGTAGGCGTAGCCGTGGGCCCAGCGCCCAATGGTGATGCCCTCGATATCCTGGGCTGGATCGAAGCCTCCGGGACCTAACATGCGCGCGAGTTGGTCGCGGATCTTGCGCTCGAAAGTTTCAAACGGCGTGTCGTAAAGTTCCACATGCCCCACGCGATGCTGCTCGCGTTGCGACAGACCGGGCTGGCAGGGCGTGCGCACCATGAACACGACCATCGGCTCCTCGGGCCGGCTGGGGTATTTGTATTCTCCTATGCTCACGGGAAAGTCGATGGCGGCGTAGGGGTGATAGCATCCGGGAGCGGCGATCTGAAACACGCCCAGCTTCTGGAACGAAGTCCAATTGCGAATGGCGGTGTGCGAGTACACCAGCGGCGTCCTTACGCCATAGGCCAGCGCTTCCTTCTGCTGGGCGGGAAGTTCGGGGCAAAGGTAGGGAACCATGCTGTTGTAGCAGGCCAGCACGCAGCGGCGTCCGCGCACTTGAAACATTTGCCGATTGCGGGTGTAGGTCACCTCCACGTTGCTCGCCGACCCTGGGTCGCCGTCGTGGCGCACTTGGACGACCGTACTGTTCAAACGAATGCGCACGGGAGAGGGAGCGCGGTCCAGGCGGCTGTAGTCGGCCTGGGCCAGTACTACGTCTTCCATGGTGTGTCCCGGAATTGCTTCGGGGATGAATGACCGCACCAGCAAGCGGGCAACGGAAGCATTGCCATCCGGAAAATGAAAGATGTAGGGATCGGGCTTGTGGGGCCCGCGATCGCCGGAGGGTCCCAGCATGGCATCGAGACCAGGATAACCATAGCCATAGTCGTCGCCTTCATCGTGGAGCGCGAAAGCGGAGATGGCGTCGATGCCCACCCCGTAGAGATCGTGGCTGCGGGTCTGGAAGACGGGGACCACCTCGGGAGTGCACTTGGCAATCTTGGTCAGAAAATCGGCGTAGCTGATTTTGTCCAGGAAGGCCTTCTTCTGTTCCGGCGTAAGGCCAGGCAGGTAATCCACCTTTTCGGTGTAGAGGCGGACGATGTCGCGGTGCGCCGCGTCAGAGAGCGGGGCCTTGGCAAAAAATTCCCGGTGAGGAATCTTGCCGAAGCCGGCCACTAAACGATCCTCTCCGAAGGTCTCGCGGTCGAAGAACATGCCGCTTCCCAGCTTCAGCGAGGAAAAGAGATTCCGGTCGAAGTAGCGGTAGAACTTTTGCACGTCAACGCCCACGTCGGCCAGCAAACCCTTGGCCTCGGCGCTGTAGAGCGAGGGGCTTTCAATCGACTGCGCGCCGTAACTGAGCAACAGCCGGTTGCCCGCGTGGAGTTGTTTACGCTCCGCGTGCCCGCCGAAGTCGTCGTGCGCTTCCAGAATCAGGATGCGCGCATTGGCGCCGGCCTGCTTGCGGAAGAAATGCGCCGCTGCGAGTCCGGAGATACCCGCGCCCACCACGATGAGATCGTAGGTGCCATCGGTGGGAGCGGCGGTACCGGCGGTTTGCCAAAAAGTTCCGTCGCGCAAACCGTGCGCGGCTTCGAACGAACCGGCATTATCGCCGCGCATCCCGGTGCCCGCCGGAGGGTTGTAACCGGCGCGATCCTGCGCGGGGTTGGAATCCGAGGCGCCGAGCCTTCCACAACCGGTCAGGGTGGAACCGAGCGCCAGGCCGCCGATCCCGATAGCGACTCCGTTCAGGAAATCGCGGCGCGTAATGGCGCGGTTCATGCCCAGATCGCGATCGCGTGCGTCGTTCGTCATTATTGGTCCCAACTCCTTATGGTTGCATGGCGGCGCGGGTTGCCGGTTTCTCGTCTGCTTCCCTTACCACCCGGAAGCTGGCGCCGGTGCGGATCCCATCCAGCCAAAGCTCGGGTGTGCCGCCGGAAAGATCGAAGAAGCCCCAGTCGTTGACCACGGCCAAACCGGAAACAGGGGAGTCGACGCGGCTCTTGAGCCGGTCCCAAGCGGGCATGGTGCCTCCGGCGACACAGGCATACTCCAACTCGGCTTCTGTCGGGAGACGATATTTCTTCCCCGTCGTTTGCGACAACCATTGTGTGTAGGCGTCGGCGAGCTGCGGAGTCACAGCACCGGGCTTCTCCTTCAACTTACGCTGGGCGGAAAACAACTCGAGGTCGTGGTTGCTGACTGTGGCCTGTGTCATCCAGAACGGGGCGACGTTCACCGCGTGGACCGGCCCTGCGTCTCGCATGCGGCACGCGCCCAGCTCCGGGCTGCCGGCTGCGAGGGTTCCGCCCGGCACCGCGATCATGTGGAACTTGAAGGCCAATCCGGGCACGGCTTCGGTGTAGTCCCTAAAGCCCGAAGCGGCGAGTGGAAAGCGGGAATCCTCGACCGCAGTTGTAGCCCCGGGCGCCATCTTCTTCTCCATGAGATGTCCGGCGAACAGGTGGCAGTTGACGCAGTGCAACTTTTCGCGATTGCGCTGGTAGTAGAGGTGCGCTTCCATTCTGCGCGCGACGATTCTCATCTCCCGGACTTGCTGGGCGTCGGTTTGCTGGTCGCCGGAAGGGAGAGTGCCCTCAACTTTGGAGAGCCCTTCGGTGAACAGGTTGCTGTGACAATGGATGCAGCCCGCATCGTACGTAAAGGTCACGGCGCGGTCGAGCTTGCGCTCCCGCGCCCAGTCGATTTTGGAGACATCGCGGAAGAGCTGGGAGTAGGCATCGTGGCCGCCCAGCCGGGCTTTTTCCGTGAGATACCGCACTCCGCCCGGGGGCAGGTGGCAGTCAGTGCAGTGGACCACGACGCCGTGCCGGTTGGAGTAGTGCGCGGACTGAACCCAGAATGCGGTGGCGTGCGGGTGCGAATGACAGGCCTGCGAACAGAATGCGTCGGTCGAAGTGTAGCTCACGGTCTTATGGCCGGCAAAAGCGGCCACCAGCCCCAGCAGCAAGCCACATCCCAGCAGCCAGCCGGTTCGTCTTGCTGCCTCCGGTTTCTCAGCCATGGGTAATCCGTTCCCTCAAGTCCCGCGGGCGTGAGGAGCCTCGCACTCGTCCACTGCTTCTTCAGTATTGGACCGGCACGGCTTTCGGACCGTCCTCAAACATTGCAGGATTATAGCAAGGTTGTCCGGGAGCGCAAGCGGGATTTTCCGGGACTCAGCCCATTCCTCCGGTGACGTGGCGGCAACGTGACCCGGGGAAATTTCGGCGCTGCGCCGCGATCGCCGTCCTCTCCCTCTTTGCCAGCAGTGCCGGTCAACCCTATAATTGAGGTTTCAGACGAGTCCACGGCGCCGACCGTACGTCTGACTCGTGATTTCACGCAGTCATTTCACGGACTTCAGTCACCGAACACCAAGGAGAACCTCATGTCCGCACCCAGCCGTCGTCCGGAAATTCGCCGGCGCCGTACCCGCGCAGAAAAAGTCGCCAAGCTGCGCAAGCGCCTCGCCACCGCATCCGCCTCGAATGACAAAGACCGCCTGACCGCGAAACTGAATCGTGTGGGCTTGGTTTCTCCCGGCAACCCCTTGATCAAGAGCGCGTAGGGGCCCTCACGGCTGTTATTGTGCACGCGGGAGACGCGGCAAGCCGCGCCTCTACTCAGAATTCCACTGTCACGAATCTCGCCGGGCTCTGTCCCACATTCGTCAGCGTGTGGGTGTAGCCTCGCCTCATCAGCTTCGGCCAAGTCCTTCGAAATGCTTACGATTTACACTCAGGTCGGATGGCCCAGCGCGCACACATCCAATCAAGCCTGCTTCTCTCGCCAGATCGTAGGCTGAACCAGAAGTCGAGGCTTCTCCGAGATAGGCTTCCAGAGCTTCGCTCACCAAGGCAGAATCGGAAAGGCGTCTCATCCCGGCCCGTTTCTTCAAGCGCTTGACCAAAGACTCAGAAATGCGGATCGTGATGCGCTTCCGGTGTTTCACTCCGAATACACAATCTTCCCGCCGACCATGGTCGCGACTACCTTTCCCGTCAGGGGCCATCCATCGAAGGGCGTATTCCTCGATTTCGACCGTGACTTGGCGGCGTCGAAGGTCCATTTCTTTCTTGGATCGAAAACGGTGACGTCCGCAGCTGAGCCGCGGACCAGCGATCCGCGGCCGCGAAGATCGAAACAGCGAGTCGGGCCTGCGGTGAAGAGTTCCACGATGCGGGCAAGCGGAATTCGCTTCCCGCGATGCAGGTGGGTGATCGCCAGCGCGAGCGCGGTTTCCAGTCCGGTGATGCCGAACGCGGCGCGCTCGAATTCCATCTCTTTCTCGTGGGCGGCGTGGGGCGCATGGTCGGTGGCGATGGCGTCCACCGTGCCGTCGGCGAGCGCAGCCAGGATAGCTTCAAGATCGGAGGCCGAGCGCAGCGGGGGATTCATCTTGTAATTGCTGTCATAGTCACGCATATCGTCGTCGGTCAGCGTGAAATGATGCGGCGTCACTTCGAAGGTGACGCGCGCTTTGGCGCGCTTGCCACGGCGCACACTCTTCAGGGCGTCCGAGGTGGAAAGATGCGCGACGTGCAGGCGGGCGTTGGGAATTTGCATCGCGAGCTGCACGTCACGCTCGACGATCGAGGCTTCGGCAGTCGCAGTCATGCCGCGCAATCCGAGACGGAAGGAACGCGCGCCCGCGTGCATCGAACAATTCTCGGTCATCCGAGTGTCTTCGGCATGTTGCACGACGGGGAAATTCAGCTCCCCGGCCAGAACCAGCGCCTCGCGCATGATGCTGTCATCGAGGATGGGCTTGCCATCGTCGGTGACGGCGATTGCTCCCGCGGTCTGGAGCGCGCGGAAGTCGGTGAGCGTTGCACCCTTGCTTGACCGGGTCGCGGCTGCGATGGCAAACACATTGACGACCGCGCCGCGCTCGGCCTGACGAAGCCACTCGATCCACTCGACCGAATCGACAACTGGAACCGTGTTGGGCATGGTGCAGACGGAAGTAAACCCGCCCGCAGCAGCAGCGGCCGTACCCGTCGCTATCGTTTCTTTGTGCGCCTGGCCGGGCTCGCGCAGGTGCGCGTGCAGATCAATGAAGCCGGGCGCAACGATGAGTCCGCGGGCGTCGAATTTTTCGTCTGCGCCACCCTTGATCTTGTTGGGAGGAGCCACTTCGGCAACGCGGCCATCTTTCAGCAGCACGTCCATGGGCGC
>PKXK01000059.1 GCA_003132325.1 Acidobacteriaceae bacterium | reverse complement strand
ACGACCAGGCGCAACTCCGGCATCGGACTCCGCTCCGCCTGCAAGTAAATTGGCTCCGCATACAACAGCGCGCGCCCGGACGGAATCACCAGCAGAGCCCCGCGTCGCACGTGCGAGCCTTGCTGATTCCACAGTGTCAATTGTCCGGAAAGCTGCGCGTTCTGATCGATTCGCGCCTCGATTTGCAACGGGCCGTCAACCAGCTTCGTCTTCGGAAAGTTGTAGACCACCGACGTACCGTACTGTGCCCCGTCGCTGCGCCCGGCAATCCAGCCAATCAGATTATTCCGGTTAGACGGCGTGAAGGGCAGAATCTCCGCGAACTCCACGCCGGTTTCGCCCGGCAGTTTCATCAGCACGAAATTCGGTTGCATCGCCTGCGTNNTTGTAGAAAGCTTCCGGATCCGTCATGTGATACAGCCCATACACTTCCGCCTGCAGTTTGAGCAACAACTCCGGGTAGCGCACGTGTTTGCGCAGCCCGGCCGGCATCAGGGCCGCATCCTTGAACAGACTCGGGAAAATGCGGCGGTAGGCTGCGATGATCGGATCCTCCTTATCGAACACGTAAAACGTGGTCGTGCCATCGTAGGCGTCGATGACCACCTTAACGCTGTTCCGCATGTAGTTAATCGGATTGTTGTCGAGACGATAATGGGTCGAGTACGGATAGCTGTCTGAAAGTGTGAACGCATCCATGATCCAAGACAGCCGGCCATCGTCCCCGAGCACGATGTACGGATCCGGCTCGTAGGTGAGGAACGGCGCTAATGCCGATACACGATCGCGCAGGTTGCGCCGCATCAGCAGCCGGCTATCCTTGTTCACGTCATCGCTGAACGGCAGCTTCGCCAGGTCGTCGCGGTCGAGCGCGATCACGATGCGGCGCAGGAAACCGCCGAGCACGATGCCCCCGTTGCCCTCGTATGAAGTAAGGCTGTTGCTCGCGCCTTGCGGGTAGTTGAATTCCTTCTGCCGTGTCTTCACGTAGACGTCGGTATTGGTCATCTCGCCGAAATAAATCTCTGGACGCGTCACGCTTAGACCACGTACCGCGCTCTGGACGGGCATATTGCTCAGAAGCAGCGTGGGCAACCCTTCCGGTGTGAACCCATTGACTGGGTTCATCGTGATGCCGTAGCCGTGCGTGTAGATCAGCTTGTCGTTAATCCAGTTGCGGCTGCTCTCCGGGAGCTTGTCGACGTTCAGCTCGCGCGCCGCGAGCATCACCTCGCGAGTCGTGCCGTCAATGTCATATCGATCAATATCGATGTCGGGAAAGTCGTAGTAAGTTCGGATTTCCTGAATCTGACGCAACGTGTCCTGGAGTGCATGCCAGTCCCACAGACGGATGTTCTGCAGCGTAGCCTGATTGTTCGCCGGATCAGTCGCCTCGACTGTCGTCTCCGCGGGAAACTCGCGCTGCGTGACCCGGTTCAATCCGTACGCCTGCCGCGTCAAGTCCGTGTTGTAGACAATGTAGGGCTTCTCCCGAACCAGTTCGTTCGGTTTGACGATAAAGCTGCTGACGTACCAGGCGACTCCTTGCAGGGCGACATAACAGACCGCCGCCGGAAGGATCGCCGCGATCAGCCAGCGCCCGCGTGGCGCCCGCACAGCGTTGATGACGGCGATCACCGCACCCAGAACCAGCGCCGCGCAGACGATGAGCATCCCCGTGACCCTAATGTGCGCGTCCGTGTAGGTCACACCCCCGAAAATCGTATGATCGTCGAGCAATAGCTCGAACCGGCTGATATACACACGCATTGCGACGATCAGCAACAGGAACGCAAACGTGATGGAGAGCCCGCGCCAAGGTAATGCGACGTAGCGGCTGAGATGCCCGGAAAGCACACGGCTTCCGCCCGTGATGAGGATGAAGAAAGCGGCGAGTATACAAGCAATCACAGCCAGCGCAAGCAGCCAGCCGGCGATCAACTGCCACGCGGGCAACGTGAAAAGAAAGAAGTTCAGCGACTTGCCAAAAATCGGGTCAAANNTTCAGCGGCTGTCCGCCGATGACAATCGTGTGGCCACTCGGCAATTCGGGGAGATGCGCTCGCTTCAGAGCCAGGAACGATCCATACAGAATGAGAAATGTGGCCGCTGCAAAAGCCGCGAAGATTCCCCACTCAAGGCTCAGTGTTTTCCAGAACACATCCCCGTACCCGAGCGACCCGAACCAGAGCACGTCCACGTAATACGACAACGCGCTCCGACCGCCGAAGACAATGCCGACAAGGACGGCCATAATGAGGAGGAAGCGGCGGCGACGACGCCGCGGCGGATGCGGCGGCGGCCAGTCAATGGACTCGGGCATGGCTCCACTCCGTTTTCATTAACTTCATATAGTTATCCGCATAATACTCCCTCCGCTTCCGCGGGATGCCTCTCATGGCTCGACCCTCACCGCACCGTTGCACGGCGAAAGCACTGTCGTCGTTAAAGCGGTCTTTACGCGTAGGAGGGGGACTCTTTCGCAGTCGGTGCGCGGCGATTCTCACGCTTGCGCCTGGATCACGGGCACTCGGAAGGAATTCTGCTCTAAGTTAGCGATTGAGCGCTATAGGTAGGGGTCGAAATGTGGGCGGAAGCGGTCGTGTAGCGAGGCTGAACACCAATTACGTCAGGCGTTCTTGATCTCTGCTTTTCTCTGCTCCAGGTAGACGTCGATCGCACGTCTAATCAATTCAGCCACCGGAGCACCGGTCACCTTGGACAGGATCTGCAATTTGGCCATTTGGCCCGATTTCACGAATATTGCCGTCCGAACCATCGAGTCTTTATTGTCCTTCATGGCACCAGCGTATCCGTTAGGCATATACGTGTCAACATGATGCAGTATCTGGTTACTACAGAGTACTATCGTGCCATAGCTATGCCTGTACGCATATGCGACACTTAAGCATGGCCGATTTCAACCGAGTCCGTGCTGGCAGCTTGTATCGATACAATCCTGTGGCGATTGACCGTGTCCCGATCACTCCTGACGTTCTCGTTCGTAATGAAGGCACAGTTTTCCTGTTCTGCCCTCTCACTTCCCAAGGCAAAGAATGGATTGATGAGCACGTCCAGCCGGAGCCAATGTGGTTTGGGAGCGCCTTGGTCGTCGAGCATCGCTTCGCTTGGGGCCTCGCGCAAGGGATGAAGGATGCGGGTCTAGTGCTGGCGTGAAGAGGTTTGGAACGGCGACAGAGTGCTGCGGGAGGCGAAGCAATGAAAACTTACTTCTTAGTGCGGAGTGCGGTCGGGCAGAGGAGCGAATGGCTTACATTGTTCGTCGCCAGTGACGAGCAGGATTGTGCACCTGGTCGGCGTCGTGCTGTGCCGTACTGCATCGGCTCTGAAGCACAGGGCGGAATTGTAGGCGTCATGGCGCACGTCTCAATGGCGATATTGTTGGACTTCTTCTCCGGCGAGGTGGACTGCGAAGTCAAGAGCCGTTTGTTGAGCCGGCCGCTAGCGTACAAGTTAAACCGCATCGGTGCCGGGGATCCGCCACACTTCCGCTACTTCAACAGCGCTTCTTGGTCGCTGACGGAGGCGGAGTTGGGTGACTTGGTCGCGGACATTCTGGTCAATGCTAAGCAGGCGATCACCTCAGCGGCTCAGCAATGGGCTGAGGAATGTCTCACCCTCGAAGTCACTGGGCAGCGACGGGCTGTCCTGTGCGGGCAGTCGAGACGTGAAGCTCCTGCTAAACCACGTCGGCGTCGTCTGACTGAGGCTGAGCGCCGTGAAGCGACCAAACGGCGCATCGCGTTCTACTTCCCGAAGGGAGAAGAGTAAAGGGTGGCGCGCTGGCTGTCATGCTTCGGCCCGGCACCTTTCGGCGGTGTGGTTTGCGTCAATCCTTTTACTGAATACAAAGGGGAGCATAAATGGAATACATGAATCGTGAAGAATTGGTTCGGCTGTTTAGGGTCGCCCGAAAGCACAACCCGCTGCACCACGTTGCCATGCTCGTCGGCCTGCTCCATGGGCTCCGCGTGTCGGAGACGTTGGCGATTCGTGGGCGCGATATCTGCGACGGCAAGCTCTCGGTCAAGCGACTCAAGAAAAGCCGCGCAACGCTGCACGCTCTGCGCACCGACCGCGATCTGCTCTTCGATGAATCGCCACTCCTCGAACTAGCGAAGTCGAACCCTGACACTGAATTGTTTCCCTGGTCCCGCCAGTACATGGATGTCGTTATCAAGCGATATTCGGCCCTCGCTGGCATTCACCCCGCAAAGCGCCACTACCATGTGCTCAAGCATTCCATCTGCGTTCTGCTCTGGCAGGAGACTCACGACCTCAACGCGATTCAGGACCACGTAGGCCATCGGAGTTCGTCGAGCACGTTGGTATATCTGCGGGCGGACGCCGCTGAAAAGGCCCAGAGCACCATCGCAGGGATGTCATTTAATGCAGGCTGAAGTGTCCGGTGACAAAGCGGTCTCCATATCCGATTTTGGACAAGATGAAGGCACGACAACTTCCGCTGACCCGAGAGGTGTACCTGTCTCTCGACCTCTGGGAGTCAGATCCAGAGCTAGGAAATGCGACCGTGTACTAAACGGCAAAACCAATACATGGAGGTATCTTGAAATCCGCCAAGCCCAATGTAATTCCTCTGCAGGTCAGCCCTGTATACCGACCAACGCTGCTGCGACATCCCGCCTACCAGCGACGTGACGATGTTGACCTGTGTGCCGAGGCGACTGAGTACGTCCAGGGCCGCATACCAGTTCTCGACCGAGCGGTCGCCATTGCCATTTTGCTTGAGCGTGATGGGAAGAGGTAATCAGGCTGGCATAGTCACCGACACCGCAGTCCCGCAGTGTATCGAGTACAGTCTCAGCGCGCAAAGTTAAGAAATCGGCCAAACTATGAAAGCTCTATCGAAGGAAAAGATGAGAAGGCATCAGATGGCGGGCGGGGCACTGGTGCCATCGGTACGCGGAGTACCCGGGCTACTTTCGGTTTCTTTTATCGTTTTCGATTGCTGCTCTTCCAACAAGATCTAACAAAAGTGCCATTACGGAAGGGCTATTGATGTGTTCCCCCGCGGAAGGCAATGATAAGAGCCATGACCCAAGATTCTGACAAGCCGAGACCACAGGCCAGAAAAAGCCCCGACATTCAAAAAGCTGCGCTCGAGTATCTAAGAATCCTGCGGATTTCAAACCCCGGCTACGATGTAAAAGCAGCAAAGTCGGTCGTCATCATGAACCGGCCCCATTAATAAAGCGGGAATTGCTACCAGACGGGCCGGGATTCCCGAAAGAGCCGCCATCGACGTAGGCCACGAGATCTGACATTGCGTTGGTGAGTTGGTAACAACCATACGTAACTCATTTTCCGACGTCAACATGCTTACTTAGTTCCTCCACACACTCCTTGTAGTTGCAACGCACCTTCGAGTACCTGTGGATGTTCCTGTGGAAATATGGATAGAATTTAATCTTCCATTTATAAGACAACAGCGATTCAATGGGTTGCGCTTCCGGTTTTTGATCTGTCGCAACCGGCCGATTGCACCAAAAACGGGCATTGACAATCTTCGAGCGACTCTCTAAGGTTGCTTGCGTCGACGGCTGAAAGGGTTGGCTTAATTAAACTTTTGCCACTCCGAAGTAGGCTGAGTGATCAGCTCGGCGGGGCAACCCGAAGAGCAGCCAGACCTGAAAAAACCGACGGCTCTGCGAGGGGCAGTTGGGGTTTGGGACCGCGAAAGCGGTGATCGCATCAAGGGCTGTGACGGTGCACGTCTCCACGCTGTTGGCTCCCTCGCAAGAGCTGATGGCTAGAGCGTAACCAATGTCACAGCCTTTACCTTTTGTGGCGTTCCCGTCCTTCTCCGCGCGACAAGTTCTCAGGATCACCTCCCGAATTGTTCCGGTCCCCCATTTTCAACAAGAATTGTGAATAACCATTTGAAATGGGACTTGACTCGCGCTGTCCATGCGTACTTGACCGGATTGCACAATAACTGATTCACAGCCCTCCGCGCGAGTGTGCGAGACGTATGGAGCAGGACGGGAATCCGGCTTGTCAGCACAGGCAATTGAATAGAACCCATAACGAGGACCCACATGTGATCTCTCCTCATTCCTTCCCACACCACGGCTGACCTGACCGATCTTTTGTGCCGAGTGGAGTTTCAGAACTTGATATTGTATGCGTTATCTGCTTCCGTACCCGCGGTTGGTACCGTAGACGTTTGCCGAGAACATTTTGGAAATGCGGATGAGAACCTTCACTCAAAACGTGCCGCTTACGGACGCCGAACTTGACCGCCTCGGCGACTTCCTCAAAAGCTGCAAGGGCGGCAAGGCGATGAACGTCGAGGCGCTCGACGGGTTCTTCGCTGCCTTGATCGCAGGCCCGGAGATTGTCATGCCGAGCGAGTACTACCCGGAGGTCTTCGGCGGCGAGATGTCGGAGACCTGCGAGTTCGCCAGCCTCGACGAAGCCAATGAAATTCTGGGATTGATGATGCGGCACTGGAACGACATCGCCGGGACGCTGTTCAAGGGCGAGGCCTATGTGCCGCTCCTGCTGGAGGACGAGGACGGCACGGCGCACGGCAACGACTGGGCTCGCGGATTCATGCGAGGCATGGGCATGCGCCACGACGGCTGGGCTGAGCTTGTCAACGACGAGAAGCACGGCGGCTGCCTGATCCCGATGATGATGCTCTGCCACGAGCACGATGAAGACCCGGAGATGCGCCCCAAGCCGATCAGCCCAGAGAAGCGCGAAGAAGTCATCCTGCACATGGCGGCTGGGCTGTTGGGGGCTTATCACTATTTCCGGTCGCATCGGCAGGTCAGTCCCGGTGCCCACACGAGCGAGCGTCGGCGCAATACTCCCAAGGTCGGGCGGAACGACCCGTGCCCGTGCGGCTCGGGGAAGAAGTACAAGCGGTGCTGCGGCGGGGCGACAGTGAACTGACCCTCAGCCCGAGAACACTTATCAATCTTCCGCATGATCCGCTCCGCCCACTGCGCGGCGGCGACCATGGACTCGCTTCGCGGGCTTGGCTTCGTGTCGAACGTTCGTCGGCGGTCTTCAGGTGACGCACCACGAGGATTCCTGCCAGTTTGCCAGCACGTGCTTGCGTATGTGACGGTGGCACCAGTCGCTCATGAAACAGGACCCATCAATTACAATCCCTTGCCGAGGGGGAATTCATGGCAAATCTTAAAGGGACTGGCGTCCATAGTGGCGGAGTTGAGGGTAGTGAGAACAAATCTGGCGAACCAGCTTAAGCACGTAGACGCGGCTCTTTCAGTTCTCGGCAAATTGAACGGTGGGAGTTCCTACACGAAACCTAGGCACACTGTGTCAGCCTCGGCTCGCAAGCGGATGAGCCTCGCGCAGAAAGCGCGATGGGCAAAGGCGAAAGGTCAAGCGCCGAAACCCAAGCGCACAATATCAGCAGCAGGCAGAAAGCGAATCGCAGCCGCTCAGCGAGCAAGGTGGGCGAAAGTGAAGGCGCAGCAGAAGTAGGCTGCTTAGAGACAACAGAGCCAATCACTCGCATCGTTCTGCATAGCTGCTCTTCAGAAAATTATCGGCAGCTTTGCTGCCTTTCATCGATGCCGCGAGTAGAAGTATGTGTGCCTGTTCACAGTTCTGGGGGACCGCCTCCCCCTCCAAGTAAAGTTTGGCTAGTGCGACTTCCGCGCTCACGCTTCCTCGCTTGACCGCCTTCCACAACTCGACAGGATCATCCTCTTTCGCTGCGTTGGTTGTCTGGGCGGTTCCCAGCTTTGCTGCGACGACGTGCTGAACTCCTCTGACTGGATTGTGGACGATCTGTCGTTCACCAGCGTTTTCCAGCTTGAGCTGTCCTGATGTGGCGGTAAGTTGAGCTGCTGAGCCGGATTCTTTAGGCAGCTTGCCTTTGCGGGCCTCGTAAAAAAACCATGTAACCATGCTTAGTACTATCAAGACAACGACGACGGGGATCAATCTCCAGAACCCCGGCTTGGGAGGTCTTTGTTGACTATCGGAACTCGACGGGCCGCTTTCATGATCGGCTCCGCTGAGTTCGTCAGGAACAGCTGAAGTCGGCTGGAGGGGTTCACTCGCTGGTGCGGCGGTCCCGCACATCATGCAAAATCCTGCACTCGGGGGATAGCGATATTCACACGAAGCGCAGGTGATGGGTTCGTCGCTTACAGTGTTGGACACGGTCATCCACCTCGGGCGGGAGTTTTATCGTCGTGGCAGTTAGATTGTATTCAGACTTGTGGAAGAGTACCGAGTAACGGAAGTAATGTCTGGGCAGTCCACTGAACCGCAGCGGCGACCAAGGACTCGGTTCGCGGGCTCGGTTTGCCTATCGCTAGGCTGGTCACAAAGGGTTCTAGCACCTCTGAAACGCCCCAGCCGACCCAAACCCATTCGGGCAGCCAAATCCCCACCAAATCGGCTTTTTCAAAGGTCTCCGAACCCGCGTTTCTAACCTGGGGCATGGATCTTTTTCAGTAGCCAAGCCATGTTCTGTCCCAGGACCTTCATTGTCCGAATGCCCTCCTCGTCTTTCTCTACATCGCCGGGCTCAAGGCCAATGCCGATGTTCCAATAAGACGAGCCCGCCACGATCATCTCGCTGATCAGGAAAAAGTGGTTCAGGGCGTCAAAAGCATGCATGGCGCCCGCCCGGCGCACCGCCACCACGCCGGCACCGACTTTATGGCGAAACATGCCGCTGTTCGCTTTGGAAACCAGACAGGCACGGTCGATCAACGCCTTGATCTCCGGGGAGACATCGGCAACGTAGGTCGGCGAGCCCAGCAGGATCCCGTCCGCCGCGTCCATTTTCTCGATACAGAGGTTCCCCATGTCGTTTTCTTGCGAGCAGCGGCGGTTCTTCCTCACCGAACACTTGCGGCAGGCGCGGCAGCCATGGATTTCGGCACCGCCCAGTTCCACGAGTTCGGTTTCGATGCCTTCCTTTTCGAGTTCGGCCAATGTGTAGCCGAGCAGAATTGCTGTATTCCCGCCTCTGCGGGCACTACCGTTGAACGCGACGACCTTCATGTCAACTCCGTTTCGCTTCGCGCACCAGACGTGCGCTGATCTTCTTGACGCTGAGGCACGATGTGGCGCAGCCGCAGGCGCGGTTCTCAGGCGCTCTTCTTTGAAGTAATGGCAGAGAAGACAGACCAGCGCTGCTCGACGTTCTTGCTGCTGCAGTACGGGCAGAGAATGTCGCCTTCTTCGTAGTCGACGAGGGACAGAACCTTGTCGAAGAATTTCTTGCAGGCGTGGCAGAAGAATTCATACTGGGGCATGACCACCTCCCGCGGAACAA
>PKXK01000113.1:2162-7635 GCA_003132325.1 Acidobacteriaceae bacterium | reverse complement strand
CCAAATGTGCGGAAGAACCCAGGAATCTCCCATTCTCGCTGTCCTCTTCGTGTGCCCACTGGTGTTCCCTATGCTCTATAAGACCCTGAGTGCCGCCGTTTACGGCATTGACGCCAACATCATCGAAGTGGAAGTGGANNCGCTCGGCGCTGAAAAACTGCGGCTACGATATTCCTCCCACCCAGATCACCATCAATCTGGCGCCGGCCGACATTCGCAAAGAAGGATCCGGCTTCGACCTGCCCATGGCGCTGGGCATCCTCGGCGCCTACGGCGGTTTGAATAAGAAGGAGGTGCCGGACGCGCTGTTTGTCGGCGAGCTCTCCCTCGACGGAAGAGTGCGCGGAATCCGCGGCGCTTTGCCGATCGCGATCGAGGCGCGTCGCACCAAAGTGAAACGGCTGGTTGTACCCGAAGTCAACGCCCGCGAAGCCGCCATGGTCGAGGGCGTTGAGGTCTACCCCGTCAAATCGCTGCTCGACGTGATTCATTACATCAATTCCGGCAACGGCATTTCCCGGCTGCAGGTCGACACCGGCGAGTTGCTCAGCCGGGCGCAGCAATTCCACGTCGATTTCAAAGACGTTCGCGGCCAGCAAACCGCCAAGCGCGCGCTGGAAGTTGCCTGTGCCGGCGGCCACAACATTCTGATGATCGGGCCTCCAGGATCGGGAAAAACCATGCTGGCGAAACGCATGCCGACCATTCTGCCGCCCTTTACCTTCGAAGAAGCGCTCGAGACTACCAAGATTCACAGTGTGGCGGGTGTGCTCGATGCCCATGCTGGACTGGTCGGCCTGCGGCCTTTCCGCGCGCCTCACCACACCATTTCCGATGCGGGTTTGATCGGTGGAGGCGCGATTCCCCGGCCGGGGGAAGTTTCGCTGGCTCACAATGGAGTCCTGTTCCTCGACGAATTCCCCGAATTTCCGCGCAACGTTCTAGACGTGATGCGCCAGCCGCTGGAAGACGGTACGGTCTGCATCGCACGGGCGTCGATGTCGCTGACTTTCCCCGCGCGCTTCATGCTGGCTGCCGCTATGAACCCGTGTCCTTGCGGATTTCACAACGACCGCACCCGCGAATGCCACTGCACCCCTCCGATGATTCAGCGCTACATTTCTAAAATCTCGGGACCGCTGCTCGACCGCATCGACATCCACATTGACGTTCCGGCGGTGAACTACAAAGAATTGCGCAGTACGAAGGAGTCGGAAAGTTCAGCCAGCATCTTGGAGCGCGTGGTCCGCGCCCGAGACGTCCAGTTGAAACGCTTTTCCTCCGGGCGCGAAAGGATCTATTGCAACGCCCAGATGCCGACGCAGTTGATTCGCAAATTCTGCGAACTCTCCGCCGATTGCGAGCGTCTGCTGGAACGCGCTATGGCCCAGCAAGGACTCAGCGCCCGCGCTCATGACCGCATCCTGAAGGTGGCGCGCACGATCGCCGACCTCGACGCGATTCCGCAGCTCGAACCCAAGCACATCGCCGAGGCGATTCAGTACCGGACGCTGGACCGCACGTACTGGGCGTGAAGGGAGCGATCGAGTCATTGAGGTATTGGGCGAGTAGAAGGTCGGGCAGGAAAAATGATTCAGCGATGCAATGATCCGATGACTCAATCCCTCAATGACCCGATGGTTTTCCTTTGCAATACTGCGGTCAGCCTCTCGCCCGGAACTGGATGATTTTCCGGCGATCGCGTTTTGACGGTCGGCCCGCGGGTAGCTCCTCGAACTGCTTCATTGCCTTGCGCTCCGCTGCCACCTTCATGCGCAGCTCCCGGCTCGCCTCGGTTTCGCGATAGAGGGTTTGCGCAACCGAAGCCGGGCCGCGAACGTCGCTGAGCAGCAGGACTTCCACCTGAAAGTCGCCGCCGTCGTTGGTCACTCGCAAGCTGTCTCCAACCCGGACCTCGCGCGCAGCCTTGGCGGGCTGCCGGTTGGATTGAATCCTACCGAGTTCACAGGCGCGTGCGGCCAAGGTTCGCGTCTTGAAGAATCTGGCGGCCCAAAGCCACTTGTCCATGCGCACGGAGGTCATGATCTATTTTCCTACGCGAATGGGTTCCGTGAACGCTTAAAGCCGCTTCAGTCGGCTGCGGCATCGCCGGTTGAAGGGTGGCTGAGTGCGTCGGCGTTCTTCTCCGCCTGCCGCAGGCGCAGCGCCCGGTTCGAGGGCAGNNCTGCTTACGGTTCCAGTGGTGCCGTTGCAGCACCTTCAGGATGACTTTGCTCTCCAGTTCGTGCACGCACTGGCGCGTGAGCTTCTTCAGAGAAATTGGCCCGTCGAACGAGATGTCGGGATTGAAAAAATCTGGTTCGCGTGCCACCAGGTCGTTGGTGATCACTTCTTCATGGCCCAGAATCACGTAGCGTTTGACCAGGTTTTCCAACTCCCGAATGTTTCCCGGCCAGTGATACTTCTGCAGGACTGCAATTACTTCGTTCGACAGAGGCCGTGCCCGGCAGTTGAACTTCTGGTTGTAGTATTCGAGGAAGTAGGCGCACAAATCTTCAATGTCGCCACGCCGTTCGCGCAGCGCCGGCATGTGCAGATTCACCACGTTGATGCGGTAATAGAGATCCTCGCGGAAGGTCCCGGCTTCGATTTCCGATTGCAGGTGGCGGTTGGTCGCGCACACCACTCGCACCTCGACCTTCTTGTCTTCCTGGGCGCCGATGCGGCAGAACTGGCCATCCTGCAAGAGCTGCAACAGCTTCGATTGCAAGGATGGGTCAAGCTCGGAGATTTCATCTAGAAACAAGGTGCCGCGGTGGGCCAGTTCGACCCGTCCCGGCTTCGAGCCGACGGCGCCCGTAAAGGCTCCTTTTTCGTAGCCGAACAGTTCGCTTTCCAGCAACGTTCCGGGAATCGCCGGGCAGTTCACCTTCACATATGGCCCGGTCTTCCAGGGTGACAGCCCGTGGATGAGCCGGGCAATGATGTCTTTCCCGGTGCCGCTCTCGCCGGTAATCAGGACGGGAACGTTGGCGGCGGCCACTTTGCTTAGGCGCGAACGCACCGCCTGCATGACTTCAGAGTGGCCAAAAATGATGTTGTCAGGGGGAACCTCGCCCAGTGTTTGCGCCAGAGGACTTACCGAAAGTGTCGTCATAAGGCTGAATGCCCCCTTTGCGGTGTGTGTGTCACCCGCGTGCACTAAAAGTGCAACCCAAGCACCAAACCGGGGAAGAGAAAAGAGCGCCTGGAAAAACTCCCGTTAAGTACTCAACTTATGAATGGCTTGAAGTGATCATAACCGAGGACGAAGAAGATTGGGCATGGCACCGAAGTGCCATGTGGAAATAGACCTGGAAAAGGAAAAATAGTTCACACCGCAGAAACCGCTCTTCTCAGTTGCTTACCGGAAGAAGCCGTTGCGTCGGTCCCGAGGGGGCGGGTGAACTTCAGACCCAGAAGGTGGTAGTCATCAAGGTGCGCTACCCACACTGCCTTCGCGTACATGATCCGTGAGGAGGTCCTCAAACCGTTGGCGGGTCCGACAGGAGCGCTCGGAATCTCCAGGGAAACCAGACTCGATTTGGGCAAAGAACGGCGAACCACCACCAGAGCACCCCCTGGAGAGATGTTGACGGCCGTAGCAAACTCCAGGGAATCCTTGTCGTTTCGGTCACGAGTGCGGATAAATACCGGAATGGCGAGATGCAACCGTGCCCACTTGCGCTCTTCATTCTTAGGCGAGATGCGACGCACTTATCTTGACCACCTTGAGAAGTACCAACCCCGGCAACCGCATCTCAGGGGCCAAACCTCGGAGCGGAGCCAGGCCTGCCTGGAATCGCTCCAAACCTCCCCACTGACACGGAGATTACCGAAGTAATTGCGAAGCTGCCGGACACAATAATGACCATTGGTCACGTCAAAAAGGTGCAACGTTTTTCGCTTCCGTGCCCCTTCGGGGCCTTTTCCAATTGACAGCCGAGGATACCTGACATACGATTAATTCACCCCCCCAATGCTCTGAAGGTTAGGAGTTCCCTCCCCGAGAAATGGCGTGCGCTTACTTGGTTCTCTATGTCTTCAACGTTAGATAAAAGCCCGACAGCTGCCCTGACAGGTACTAGTCCGAAAGATGGCCGGTCGGCCCTTGCCACGGCTCGGGTCTCCGCGCCCAGCTCGGCGGACGATACCGCACGCGATCTGGAACAATTGCGCGACCGTTTGCGCAAGACCGCGACCGCTCTGGCCTCGGCCGCTCATGACCTCAAGACGCCCTTGGCAATCCTCAACGGCTACATCGAGTTGTTCCAGAGTCAGAAACTCGGACCGCTCAATGATCGCCAGCGCGAAGTCATGGGCGACATGTTTTTGAGCGGACAGCGATTGCAACGCTTCATTCAGGACTTCCTGACCTTCAGCGTGCTCGAAACCGGCGACCTGCGCATGCAGTTCGTGGAAGGGGACATGAACGCCTGCCTTTCCGAAGTATGCCGGCTCTGGTCCGGCCGGTTTCAGGAGCGCGGTCTTGCGCTGTATTTCCTGGCGAACGACAAGCTGACGCCCTTTGCTTTCGATTTGCCCAAGATCCAGCGCGTGATTTCCAATCTTTTGGAGAACGCCTGCAAGTACACGCCTGAGGGCGGCACCGTCTGGTTGCACGCCGAACCCCATATGTGGGAGCGTCGCAGCGTAAGTCAATCCGCAGCCAATGGAGACCGGCGCCGTCAATCGACGAACGTACCGAACGCGGTCAAAGTGAGCGTTTCCGACACGGGCCCGGGAATTCGGCCGGAGTTTCACATGGAAATTTTCGATGATTTCTTCCGCCTGCCGGGCAGCGAATCGGCCGAGGGCATGGGCCTGGGACTCGCCATTGCCCGCCGGCTTCTTCAGGGCATGGGCGGCAAGATCTGGGTGGAGAGCGAACCGGGGGCTGGCGCCAAGTTTTCTTTTCTGATTCCCCTGAAACCAATTCCGATCAGCTCGCCACGAGGAACGAAATGAGCGAAGGCGCCAACATCCTGCTGGTGGACGACGAACCGGGAATGCTGCGCTACATCCGCACCCTGCTCGAAGTGGATGACCACAAGGTTCAAACCGCCAGCACCGGGGAAGAAGCCGTCGCGTGCGTCCAAAAAGGACTGCAGCCCGACCTGGTGCTGCTCGATCTCCTCATGCCGGGCATCGACGGGTTACAGACTCTCGAGCAACTCCGCCACCTCAAGCCGGGATTGAAAGTTGTGATGCTCTCCTGCGTAAATGACACGCGCAAAGTGGTGCAGGCGATGCGCTTGGGGGCGATCGATTACCTCACCAAGCCTTTTCAGAAAGCCGAACTAGACGCGGTCATTGGACAGTGCGTCGGCACGGCCAAAGGCGAGAGTTATGCGGGCGAGATCGAAGAACTTTGCGACGACGTATTCTTCGTCGCGGCCAGCCCGGCGATGAAGAAGATTCGCTCGCAGGCGGCGCTTGTCGCGAACGTCGACATCCCCGTCCTTTTGCTCGG
>PKXK01000113.1:0-2107 GCA_003132325.1 Acidobacteriaceae bacterium | reverse complement strand
CTTTGCAACAAAGGCACCATCCTGCTGGACGAAATCGGCGAAATGCCGCCGGGGCTGCAGGCCAAGCTGCTGCACGTCCTGCAGGATCAAACGTTCTCCCGCCTGGGCAGCCGCACCTTGGTCAAAGTCGATGTTCGCATCCTGGCCGCCACCAACATCAACATTCCCGAAGCGCTCGCCAACAAGCGCCTGCGCGAGGACCTCTATTACCGCCTGAACGCCTTCACCATGACGCTGCCGCCGTTGCGCGATCGCAAGGAAGAAATTCCGATTCTGCTGAAGCATTTCATGTCGCGGATGTCGGAATCCTACGCGCGTTCGCCGTTGCCTCTTTCGCCTCCGTTGATGGAAGCGTGCCTGCGGCATTCCTGGCCGGGCAACCTGCGCGAACTGAGCAACTTCATCAAGCGCTATCTGGTTCTGGGAGACGAAACGCTGGCCGCATCCGAGTTGCAGCCCCGGCCCGATGGCGGCCGAGGAATGCACGCCGATGTAGCCGACAGAACCACGTTCGCGGGCGCTGAGTCCGCGGGCGGCCTGAAGTCGTTGTCGCGCAACGCCAAGGATGAAGCCGAGGCCGAAGCCATCGCCCGGGCCCTGGAAGAGACGAACTGGAATCGCAAACAAGCCGCGGCGCTGCTGCAGATCAGCTACAAAGCTCTGCTCTATAAAATCCGCCAGTACGGAATCGCGCAAAGCCGCAGCACGCACAGACTATCCGCAGGCGCATAGAACCAGTTGCCAGTATCCAGTTGCCAGTCTAGCAGGCTGCGGCTGTCCAGACCTTCTCATCACTACGCATTGTTTCGCCATAACTGGTGTTTGTCCCCGGGCGGGTAAGAAGATCTTGACTGGCAACTGGATACTGGCAACTGGCAACTGAATTTGGTGCGGATGAGAGGACTTGAACCTCCACGACCTTGCGGCCACTAGGTCCTGAACCTAGCGCGTCTGCCAGTTCCGCCACATCCGCATACCACGAAGAAAAAATCGGCAGGCCCTTTTTTAGGGGGACTACACTAATATCTACTGGCTGGCGCCTGGCTGTCAACGAGCGCAACGGCACCGTAATGGGTCCGTTTGAATTTGCTTTGAAAGGGCACGGCTTTAGCCGTGCCGTTACTGCCACAAAATCAATGCGGCTTTACAGGCTGCGGAAAAACTCGACGTTGCTCGTGATTTTGGGTGGCGCAGCGCTTCAGCCCTGCGATAACTGGCCCGTTTTCACCACCGGCTTTAGCCGCCGAGGTAAGACTGCCGCGTGGAAGACACTTTTTCCGCAGCCTCTTTAGCCGCTGGGGGAATGTGTCCTTCAATTTGACCCACTACCAACGGCACAACCTGCGGTGCGTTCCGTCATGGGCAAGTGCTCCAGAATGCCATGATTATGCGAAATGCCTCCGATAAAATCCCCTTGGAACTGGCGAGGGAACTCCGAACCTTGGCGCACGATCTCAGCAATGCGCTCGAAACGGTTGTGCAAGCCACCTACCTGATTTCTCAGGCCGGCCCGCCTGAGAATTTGGGGCGCTGGGTCGAAATGATCGATCATGCCTCGCAGGAAGCAGTCAAGAACAATCAAAAGCTGCGCGAGATTCTCCGCTCCCACAGCGACTAGGGCATTTCTCGATTTGCTGTAGAGGGAGGGCAAGGACGGGAAGGGCACGGCTTCAGCCGTGCCGCCCTGAGTCTCCAAGGGGTTCCGGCTTCAGCCGCTGAGGGCCTACACTCTACGCCATCGGGAGAAATGCTTTTACTTAGCCCGGCGCTTCAGCACCGGAAGAAGTCGAAGAGATACGCGAGTCCCGGAGGAGTCTGTGTCATAGCTTGAGGTCGACCGAAAAAGCGGACCGGACGATGCACGAGCCGCGAAGCGGCGGAACAGGATAGCCGCACGGTAGTACCGGGTAGGCGGAAGTGGAACCAATCGAGTCCCGCAAGGGACGGCACCTGGGCTACGACACAGACTCCGGAGGGACGACTGTGATAGCCAGGACTTGGCCTTGCACCCCGTGGTGTCGGATGGGGTCGCTACTGTCAGGCAGACCCTTGGGTGGAGGCGAACAGATGGCGCAAGCTTGCGCTAACGCCTGGTTTCGCCAAGAAC
>PKXK01000103.1 GCA_003132325.1 Acidobacteriaceae bacterium | reverse complement strand
GCCATGTAGCGGTCGGTCTCGCTCTGTACCTCGGGTTCGTCGATCGCCGAGTGATCATGGAAGAAATCAACCACCTGTTGCCGCGACCAGTGTTTGTAGTGGAAGCCGGTATCGACAACCAGGCGAATCGCCCGCAGCATGTCATCCTGCAGGTGGCCGTAGTAGCTGTACGGGGCCTGAAAAAAGCCGGCTTCCTTGCCGAGACGCTCCGCATAGAGCGCCCAGCCTTCGGTGTACGCCGTGTAATTCTCCTGCTGGCGGAAGGGCGGCAGTTCGGGCAGTTCCTGTGCGATGGCAATCTGCAGATGATGGCCGGGAACCCCTTCGTGATAGGCAGTTGTCTCAATGTCGAGCGTCGTCCGCTTCGCGAAATCGCCTGTGTTTACCATGACGTGTGCCTTGCGCGATCCGTCGGGCGTTCCCTGTACATAGTGCGTGGAAGCTTCCTTCTCGCGAAACTCCTCAATCGGCATCACTTCCAGCTTGCCCTTGGGCAAACGGCCAAACAGCTGCGGAAGTTTTGTATACATCTGGTCGATGTACTTCCGGTAGAGGTCAAGAATCTCTTCCCGCGAGTGCGGATGAAGCTTGGGATCGCTCTTGATGGCCGCGTAGAAGGTCTTCAGGTCGGGATATCCCAGCTGGTGAGCGACTCCCATCATCCGGCCTTCGATCTCCTTCACCTGCTCCAGTCCGATCTGATGGATCTCTTCCGGTGACAGATTTGTGGTCGTGCTTTCTTTTACGCGGAACGCATACCAGGCCGCACCGTCCGGCAAAGCCCATGCGCCCGGCTCCGCTCTTCCCTTCGGTGCATACTCATCGCGGACGAACGCCGTGAACTTAACGTAAGCAGGAATCACGGAATCCTTGACCGCCGCCAGACCCGCCTCGCGCAAGCATTTGCGATCCGCCGCGGAGATTGCGTCGGGAAACTTATCGAAAGGTTGTGCGAACGGGCTTTTTTCCGCGGCCGTCGTGGCGATTCCGTTGGCCTGCGTCACAACCTGCTCCAGCAGAATCCTGGGCGGCATTAACCCTGCGGCCATACCTTTCCGCATCTGCTCGATATTCTGTTCAAACAGCCGCGGAAGCAGCTTCAGGCGCGTGATGTAGTCTTCGTAGTCCTTCACGCTGTCGAACGAAAGAATACTGACCAGCTGAGGCGCGTCGATGTGAATTCCACCGAACTGGTTCACCGGCATCTCCCACGGTTTGAAGCGCGCGCCTTCCAGATCCATTTTCAGGTCGCGAACCATGAGCTGCTTGTTCAACACTTCCTGCTCGGGAAAGCCGGTGGTGTCGATGGCTTCGAAGCGGTCGACGAAGCGGCGAGTCTGTTCCAGATTGTCGTCGATGGCTTTCTGGGAGAAGTCGTCGAGTTTGTCGTTGTAGCGTTTGTCGCCCAGGATCGAGGCGTAGATTGGGTTGGTGCGCATGGTGTATTCCCACTGCTCGTGCAGCAGGTCGTTCAGCGCTTTGCGCCGCGCTTCGAGATCGGCAGGTGGATTCGCGGCGGCCACGGTGGCCGGTATCAGCAAGGCAGCGGCTAGCAGGCAGATCAAAACTCGCATGGAAACTCCAAATGAAAATTTGTCAGCGTTGAGGCGCACACCAACAGACAGGCCTGTGCTGTTAGACGAATACGCCAGCGGATAGTTATCAGTGATAGTTACCCGTTCCCGAAAAATCATTTGCCGGCATTCCGACGAGCACGCCGCAGTCCGGCAGCAACGCCTCGCCGCACTGCGCGCCCGTATCCGGCGGCGTCCATTGCGGCCGCGGTCGTCGCGGCAATGCCGCCAGGAGTGACGGCCTCCTCGAGCAGGGACTCCAGGGGATGCGTCCCACCGCGCCAAGCGATGATCCCATCCGCCAAGGCATGCGCGCTCGCCAGCAGCGCCGTTTTTCGATCGAGGCCTGCCTCTTGCCCAACTCGAGCCAGAGTCGCGAGCGCGTGATAGCCGTGGCTGCATGAGTAGGTCACGGTGAACGCATTGAACTTGCTTTCCGGGATTTGGACGACATGGCCGAAGCTAGCGAAAAAATCCTGGACGCGCTTGCGATCCGCGCGCGGCAGACTCCGGGGAAAGGCCACCGCCGTCAAGCCGCGCCCACTGCGGCATACCGGACTTGGCATGGCACGGGCCCATCGCATGTGCGGGCCGGTCACTTGGCTCAGCACACGCAGCGGAATGCCGGCAGCCAGACTGACCGCGAGCGATCTGCGATTCACATTCCCGACCATGCCAAGAAGTTCGCGAACCGAGCTCGGACGAACCGCGACGATCAGCATGTCCGCTTGCTCGACTGCGCGGTTCAGGTCGGGCTCAACCGCAACCGCGTAACGTTTTTTCAGATCGCGCAGCTTGTCCGGATTGCGATCATGCACGACCAGGCGGTATCTGCTTTTTCCCAGGCGCAGGCCCGCCAGTATCGCTGACGTGATCCGCCCTCCGCCGAGAAAAACGATCGTGCTCATGCCGCCTCTTCGCCTTGTCGAATTTGAGCGCAGAGAAGAATCAAGTTGATCGCTAATCTGCCGTACCGCCGCCATCCACGACCAGCGCGGCTCCGGTCATAAACGACGAATCGTCCGACGCCAGGAACAACACAGCTTTTGCAATCTCGTCGACAGTGCCAATCCGCCCCAAGGGCCGTTTCTCGCAACCTGCCAGATAGGTCTTCCAGTCCAAGCCGCGCAGTCGCGCGTCTTCAGGCAGCATGGGAGTGTCCACATCGCCAGGGCAAATGCAATTCACGCGGATGCCCTGCCGTCCGTGATCGATGGCCATCGCTTTCGTGAGCAGAACCAAACCGCCCTTCGAGGCGCAATACGCCACCGCTTTGTCGCCACCGACCAGGCCCCAGCCCGAACTGTTGTTGATAATCACTCCGCCACCTTGCGCGATCATCGGAGTGAGCGCGTACTTCGACATCAGGAATGTTCCCTTCAGATTGATGTCGATCTGCAGGTCCCATTCTTCTTCCGAGCATTCGAGCGCCGTCTGTGGAAAGAAGACTCCGGCGTTATTGAACAAGATGTCGAGCCGCCCGAACGAGCGCAATGTCTCCTCCACCGCCCGCTGGCACTCGACGGCCTTGCGAACGTCTGTACGCAGAAAGATGGCCTTCCCACCGGACTCGAGAATGCGCGCCGTGACCGCGTGTCCGCGCGACTCATTGCGGCCGGTGATGGCGACCTTCGCACCCTCGCGTGCAAACAATTCAGCGACGGCTTCGCCAATGCCGGACGTGCCGCCCGTGATCAGCGCAACTTTTCCCGCGACTTTCCCTGCAAGCTGCATGGCTTACCGGCTGGCCAGCCCTCCTGCGGTTTCTCCGCCGTCGCATGTATAAACGTGGCCGGTGATGTTTTGCGCATCGTCCGAGGCGAGAAATGCGAACAGCGCCGCAATCTCTTCCGGCTGCGCATGACGCCGCAGGGGAATCTTCCGGTTGACCTCTTCGAGCATCGCATCCGTGTACTCGGCGCGCTGCATCGGCGTCAACACATATCCCGGAGCCACCGCGCACACCCTGACTTTCGGAGCAAGTTCCAGCGCCATCGACTTGGTCAGCTCGATCACGCCCGCCTTGGTGGCGTTGTAATCCGCATAAAACGGATATCCCATGACACCATTGGTCGAAGCCGTCTGCAAAATCACGCCGCTGCCGCGCTCCATCATGTGCCGCGCCGCCGTCTGCGCCACGTAGAAAACGCCGGTGAGATTCACGGCCATCACTTTCTCCCACTCTTCCGGCGTGATGTCGAGAAAAGTATGACGGATGCTGATGCCCGCGTTATTCACCAGCACATCCACGCCGCCCATCAGTCGAACCGCTTCGGCAAAGGCGGCCTGTACCTGCTGCAGGTTCGAAACGTCGGCATCGAGCGTCGCGGCCAGATTGGGCAGTTCGCGCAAGATCTTCCGCCGCGCCTCCGCGTCGCGATCGAGCACGCACACCACCGACCCCTCTTCGAGAAACCGCGCTGCCGTGGCCGCTCCTATNNGATACCTGTCTGCCCGCGAACACGCCATCCTCACTAAACTACGTTTCTCTGCGCACTCCGCGATCTCCGCGGTCAATCAAGACTGCTGCGAGCTCGACACGCCGTCAGCTAACCTGCCACACCGTATCCAGCACCGTCCCATCCACCCACTTCACCACCGCGCACGGACGATCGCCCAACTTCGGCCGCGCCGGCTTGCCGCAAAGTTTCTCGACCTCCACTTTGATGTCCTGAATCGGACGAACCGGCAGCTTCGATCCCTTTACCGCGTCGAGCAGGTCCGTCCGTCGCGGATTGATCGCAATTCCGCGCTCGGTCACCACCACATCAACCATCTCGCCCGGCCCCGTCATCGTCGTAACTTCATCCACAATCACGGGAATGCGATCGCGGGACGAAGGCAGCGCGAGAATGGTGCAGCCCGCAAACAGGCAGTTCTGCCACCCGCCAATACCGTGCAGCAGCCGCCCATCGGAGTGCGTCACCACGTTGGCATTGAAGTTCACGTCAACTTCGGTCGCGCCCAATACCACGGCATCGACCAGTGAAGCGAAGTTTCCCTTGCCGTGGTAGTTGTACGAAGTGAACGGCGAAGTGGCCACGTGCCGCGGATCGTTCGCCATCGACTTCACGCCGTCGAGATCGAACGTCTGTCCATCCAGGATGTAATCCGTCAGCCCTTCCTGCAGCAGCTCAACCAAGAATTTAGTTGACCCCCCGCGAACGAAGCGCGCTTTGACGCCATCCTCTTTCATCATCTGTTTCAGATACTCGACGAACGCCAGCGCGATCCCGCCCGCTCCCGCCTGGAACGAAAATCCGTTCTTCATGATTCCCGCAGCGCGGAGAAACAGCGCCACCAACTCCGCGATCCGCAGCCGGTCCGGCGAACGCGTAATCTGCGTCGTGCCCGAAACAATCTTCGCCGGATCGCCGATCGAGTCCACTTCCACCACAAAATCCACGTTGTTGCCCTGAATCTGCCAGGGCACACAAGGAAACGGCGCCAGGTTATCGGTGACGACAATCACGCGGTCCGCGTAGGTGGAATCCGCCAGCGCAAAACCCAGCGAGCCGCAGGCCGACTTCCCGTGCGAGCCATCTGCATTGCCGAAAAAATCGGCGGTCGGCGCCGCAATCACCGCGATGTCAACGTGAACCTCTCCATCCTGAATCGCCTGGTAGCGGCCGCCATGCGAACGCAGCACGCCCATGCCGCGCATTTTCCCCTGTGTGCAGTAATCGCCCAGCGGCCCGTTCATCGAGCCTTCGATGTGATGGATCACGCCCTTTTCCATCAGTGCAATCGCACCTTGCTGGGAAGGGAACGAGGCGCTCGGAAACCACATCAGATCTTTGACGCCGATCCTGGCCGCAGCCTCCAGCGCCATCAGCGCCACTTTATCGCCATCGCGCAGATGATGATGGTTCGAGATCACCATTCCGTCACGCAGCCCGCACTTGCGAAGCGCCGTCTCCAGATCCGCCACGCGTTTGTCACCCGTATCCGGATAATCTTTATTCGAGCTGATTGCCGGCGCCGCCTTCCGCCCGCGTGGCTGATACTTTCCTGCGCCTTGAAACGGAATCTGCGCCTTGCCGTTCACCATCGTCGGCACCGCGCGCCCGGCCGCGTTATGCGCCAGTTCCGCTCGTTCGCCCAAAATATTACTCACGAGATCGCTCCCATCGCCTTCGCCCGCTCCACCAGTTTCAGCGCCCGCTGCACCACCGGCGGATCGATCATCTTCGAACCCAAACTCACCACGGCCAATCCCTTGCTTTGCGCTTCCTCAAAAGCGGCCACCACCTTCCGCGCCTTTTCGATCTCGACCGCCGTCGGCTGGAACGCTTCGTGGATCACGCGAATCTGCCCGGGATGAACGCATCCCATGCCTTCAAATCCAGCAGCCCGCGAGGCTTCTCCCCATCG
>PKXK01000052.1 GCA_003132325.1 Acidobacteriaceae bacterium | reverse complement strand
AGTTCTATTTACACCCTCCCACGGTGTAAAACACGCCAAGCCGCAGCCCAAGGAGGCGCTGCCCATTATCACTTTCGACCATGACGTTAACCTTTCCGACCTCCTCCTTAGATTATTCCCTTCATTTCGTGGAAGCTGCGTTTGATCTGACCTTTCGTGCTGGTTTGTTTTCTTTTCCTTCGCCCTCGCAAAGCGCCGATTGCCGCCACCTCTGGATTGGGTCTCGGCTTCATCCCGAAAAGCGGCACACGATTCACACTGGAACTCGTGTAGGACAGGCTGAATTTTTTCCCGACAAGCTTTCAACAATACCTGGCAAGTGAGCATTTTTGCTCAGACCTTCTGAATCTTGAGTTGCTAAGGTCGGAATCGACCTGGTGCGCCAGAATTTCTACCCGGAATTGTGCGCGACTGTACACACAGCACGAAGCAAGCAAGAGATGCGGCGCAGAGGCAACAGAAACGAGGATGCCATGAAGAAAGTAATGTTCGTACTTGCGATGTTGGGTCTCGGCACGTTGTGCTGGGCGGGATCGGCGCGGGAAGATGCCACCGAACGGCTGGACAATGCCACCAGTGTGATGCACGCAATTATGGGGATGCCGGACAAGGGAATCCCGGAAGAAGTGTTGGAGCACGCCAAGTGCGTGGCCGTTATCCCACACATGGTCAAAGGCGGCTTGATCTTCGGAGCTAAAGGAGGCAAAGGCGTTGCCACCTGCCGCACTTCGGATGGCTGGAGTGCGCCGGCGTTTATCACGATTTCGGGCGGAAGCTGGGGACTGCAGATCGGGGTGGAAGCTGTGGACGTGGTATTGATCATTCAGAATGACAAGGGGATGCAACGACTGCTCGAGAGCAACTTCCAAATTGGAGGGGACGCTTCCGCGGCAGCGGGTCCAGTGGGACGCCATGCCGAGGCCGGTACGGATTGGAAGATGGATACGGAGATCCTGACCTACTCCCGTGCCAAGGGTGCGTTCGCTGGGCTCACGTTGGAAGGTGCGTCGCTCCGCCAAGACACTGATTCGCGGCACGCGATGTACGGCGACGTCACAACTCGTGCTTTGCTGTTGGGCGAAGTACCAGTTCCAGCTGCAGCCCGGCCGTTCCTTAAGGAAGTTCGTGGAGCGAAAGGCCAAGCCGTAGAGGCTGGCAAAGAGAAAGATCAGAAGTAGGGCTTGCGGAATTGGACTGCCGCTGTCTGTCATTCCGCCCGACCCTGTATGTTCGGACGGTGGCTCAGTCCCTTTCTGTCTACACGCTTGTTCGGTTCGGGTGGAGCAATCCTCCAGCGAACGTTGTATGAGATTTGCATCCGTATGCTCGCAAATGAGCACAGGAGGTTGACATGCTTTGGACGATTTTCGTTGTTCTTATTATTCTGTGGCTTCTGGGTTTCAGTTTGCATGTGGGCGGAAGCCTGATCCACTTGCTGCTGGTTGTCGGGTTGGTGGTTCTGGTCATTAACCTACTGAGCGGTCGAAGAGCGGTTTGAACAAAGGCACTACTAGTCCTCGCGCCAGGGGGCCGGTGTAGCCCCTGGCGCCTGTTTCACCCTGCGCTACAAGCCGACACTCATAAATGTCTGAGCGCTCCTCCACCCCGATTGAGAAGAAGATAGGCTCATAAACAATTTACGCCAGTGTGGACGGATACTGCGATGACGGTTAACGCACCGGGGCAGGCACAACATGTCCGCTACCTGGTTGACTTTTGCTCGACCACTCGAAAGCTAAGGATCTTCTCCGGATGGGTGGAGTAGGTCAGTATCCCGTGCATCCCTTCCAGCACCAAAACATCCTTCGCCGGAGTCCACACTTCGATCAGTTCCCCGCCGTCCGTCTTGTACTGTACCGCGTAGCGCGGCTCGATGAAGGGTAAATCTAGAAGGTGAACGGACAAAACAGTTCCAGGTCCTACGATGGAGACCGTGCTGGGCTGTCGGATGAAGGACAATTCCGAAGTTGATTTGCCCCACGCCGGAGTCAGACACGCAGTCAAAGCCGCGATCTGAAGGAGTTTGCTCAGCATTGCAGTTTCTCACTCACTCCCAAATTTCCTTCCCGACTCGAAAACAGGAGGCGTTATTATGCATATTCTTGATCGGTTTTTCAACGGAAAGGTCTACGGCCGAGTATTCAAGTAGTCAAATCTCGGCGGAGCGGGTTGCACCCGCCATTTCAGGGGGATTACTTTCTCCTCCAGCATGTTCAGCCTACCGGCCCCGGCGGCAGCAGGACGCATGGGGCGCCGGGCTCTCACATCCACCCGCTTCACCGAATGTGGTAGACGTAATGAGCAAAGAGAATCGCCAGCAGCAAAACTCCGATGCCACAAGCCCAGAAGAGAAAATGCTCGGTCAACTTTGGGGAATTGATCTCTTTCTTGTCCATGACTGAAGCATACTCCCGGACCTCGTTGAATCACATTCAGGGCAACCGAAGACACTGGTAGCCAAGGTCCACCGCGCGGTCCCTGGTTGCGCGATGAGGGCGGCGAAGCACCCATCGAGTTGCTCGACATTCATCGCCCTGCCGCCCTTGCAAGTCTTAGGGCGAGAATAGCGGAAGACGGTCTGTATTGACCAGTTATCTGCGAACCAGGGCCTGATACTGGAGATATAACTTTCGATCAAAAGCGGGAGTTCCGGAGGATGCCAAATGTGGCAAGTCAAGAACGTGGTTCACAAGTATGCAATGCGCAGTCTGCTTCTGGCCGGTACAACAACCTTACTTGCGTCTTTGGCCCTGGTGCCAATGGTCAGCGCACAAATTGCCATCAGCATAAATCCGCCCGTCTGTTCATACGGCTACTACGAGTATGCACCGTACGGCTGCGCCCCCATGGGCTTTTATGGGCCGGGCTATTTCTATAACGGGATCTTCCTAGGCGTGGGCCCTTGGGCTAGCTGGGGCTATAGCCACGGCTGGGGTGGTCATCGCTTCAGTG
>PKXK01000096.1:6564-11942 GCA_003132325.1 Acidobacteriaceae bacterium | reverse complement strand
CCACCGGGGGACTGTCGCGTGCGAGGAATTCAACCAAATATCGGTGTGGTTGGAGCAGAACTTCAGGTCCGTGGCCGCAACCTGCGCGGCGCTACCCCAGGGCAAACCGGCAATTAGGAATCGGAGATCACGACGCCATCAAGATCAGGCGGCCTTGCCGCTGACGATCTTGAATACGTTCGAAGTCTCGAGGTAGTAATGCTCAATCTGTTCCTCCTCAAGGAAAGGCTTCAGATCGAGCAGCGGAGCACGGTTCTTGTAGAACTCTTGGGAATCCGACTTCGTGTTCCAGACAGCAAGCACGAGGGCGTGGTTAGGACGATCGTCCGAGACGAAGGTGAGCAGATCCACAAAGCCGGTCTGCTTCTTGTAAGCGCTTGGCAGTTGGCGTGCAGCTTCCAAGAACTCTTCTTTCTTGTCCAGCTTCAGTGTGCAAGTCATCATACGTGTGAACATAGTAACTTTCCTCCGTTAGGTGCGACTGTCACCGCAACAGCGCCCACAGGAACGCACCGCCAAAGCCAGCGGCAGGTTCCGCTGTTTCGCGGTGGTTCAACGACCCTCTGGCGGCACTGGCGTTGCCTGGAACGCAACTTCCCGCCAGTCGCCTCCCTGCTTCACATACACGAAAGTTGCGCGATACTCGCCAGCGATCGGCTTGCCATTGCTGATCAGTTTGACGGAGGCCATGGAGTTCACGATCGCCGTGTTTCCGTACGTGTCTACTTTCACGTCGCGTTCGTCAATGGATTCGTACTTGATGCTGCCCGACTTGACGTTCTGAATCGACTCGGCCTTCGACCGCAACCGTCCATCGCCGCCGATTCCGAAGTAGCTAGCGGCCAGGTGCTCCTCGAGAAAGCCGGCGTCACCCTTTAATGCCGCTTGCCGGCCTTGGTCATGGAGAGTCCTGATTTGTTGCTCGACATTGTCCTTGAAGGCCTGTTCCACGCCCGTGTAGCCGTGCCCCGAAGTCTGCCCGCTTTCCGTGGTGTTGGCGGGCGGGTTTCCACCTTGGCCCCAAGCCGACAGCGACCCCAAACCTAGAACCACTGTCCCGATGACGACGGAAATTGTCAAAGCTCCTAACCTTTTCATGGTTGTTGTCCTCTTAATCGCGAATTGCCGATTGATGGATAAGTTCGCTTGACGCCACAAGAGCGCCGGGATTCGAGAGGAGAGCGTCGCTCCGGAAACAATAATATCGTACTACGATATAAATGTCAATTGAGCCGCCGAGCCTTGAAGTCCCTATTCGAGGTGCGCCCGGTCTTTACGCCGTGAGGTTCCGGCCTGCCTTTAGGCTTTTCTTCTGCTTCGCGAAGCTGCCCTGGCCGGGCCTTCGTTTTTGCTTTGGGTCCTGGGAATGGCATGTCTCAGGGCCGCGATCAGAGCGGGTCCGTGCAGGCGAAGTTCTGCCCGGTGTTGCAGGGAGAGCTGCCGCAACACCTTTTCACCCTTGGGAGTCAAGGAAAGCCATACTTCGCGGCGATCTTCACACATGCGATTTCGCCGGACATAGCCGCCGGTAGAGAGCCGGTTCACCAGCTCAACCGTACTGTGATGTCGAATCTGTAGCCGCTCGGCCAACTCTCCGATCCGTGGGCGTATCCTTCCCGGCAGGCCTTTCAAGGCAAGCATAAGCTGATGCTGGTGAGGCCTAAGACCAGCCATGCGTGAGGCTTGCTCACTGAAGTGAAGAAAACGGCGGATCTGATAACGCAATTCCGCCAGCGATTGGTAGTCAGCCAAGCTAAGGGCTCGTTCCATGCGAGAAAGTATATCGTCTCCCGACGAGTGGCGGGATCGGGATCGACAATCCGTCGGGCCAGCTCACGCCGCTGGACGCGCCCGCGACCCCAACGCACGCGCCAGTTCCTCCTCATCGAAAATCGGCGGCTGGCAAGCGAACCCCGAGCACACCACCGCAAACGATCGTCTTTCTGTTAGCGCGGGGAGATTTGGGATCGTCTCCGCCAAAGCCGGCGGCAGATTCTGCGCCACAACTTTGCCGGCGTCCAAACGCAGAACCGCCGTATTCAGGCCCAGCGGACGCGTGGCGGCGCGATACAGCGCGGTGGCCGCTTCATCGTTTCCGACGACCACTACTTGTGTGTGCGGCTGGAAGAACCGGGCTACCGCCAGCCCGTACGTCGCCGCAAAGATGCCGTGCTGTGCCGCGATCCCGGCATAGAGCTCCAAAGTCTGTTCGGCTTTGTCGCGATATGACTCATCATTCGCGTAACCGTGCAGACGCAGCAGCGCGATCGCCGCCGCCGAGTTTCCCGCCGGAGTCGGCGAATCCTGAAAGGGCTTCCGCCGCGTCCCCAGAATGCCGAGTGCGTTCTGTTTGTTTGAGGCCGCTTCGCGAGTATCGAAGAATCCGCCATCCCGCGGGTCGTAGAACCCCGCCACCATCGCGTCCGCAATCGCACGCGCAAAACGGAAGTAGCTGAGGTCCGCCGTCGCCTCGTACGCGTCGAGACACGCAATTACCGCGAACGCGTAGTCATCGAGCACGCCGGAAATTTCGCGCCGCTCCGCCCGAGGATTCGAAGAAAGACCCGATAAGGTCTCCGAGTAAGCGATCACGTGCCGCATCCCGCGCTCCGCATTCCATCCCTCGGAAAGCAGACGATCCAGTGAGCGCAGCGCAAAGTGGTGTGCCGGCGCCAGATCAAGCACTTTGGCGGCTTTGAGGTAAGCCGAAACGCACATCGCATTCCAGCCCGCATAAACGGTCTTGTCCACATACGGCGTTGGACGCAGCAATCGCGCCGCGTACATTTTGTTCTGAGCCGCAGTCAGCAGCGCGCCCGCCCGCGCTTCCGGAATATTCAGCCGCCGCGCAATTTGCTCTACTGAGTTTTGAATGTGCAAGACATTCTTCGCCGGATTGTGATGCATGTCGCCGGCTTCCTCGATGTCGTAGTACAGCGTCGCCACTGCGGCCTCATGCTCGGCGAGCGCGGCTTTCGTTTCTGCCAGCGTCCAGGTGAAGTAATCGCCGTCGTCATCCATCGAGTAGTCGGCGTCTTGCGAAGCGTAGAAGCCGCCGTGGGCGCGGTCGCTGAGCCATTCCTCCATCCAACGGATGATGTCGCGCGCCACGCCAGCGAAAAACTCATCCCCGGTCGCCTGATAGGCGTGAACATAGTTTTTCAGCAACTCGGAGTTGTCGTAGCACATTTTCTCGAAGTGCGGAACGATCCAGCGTTCGTCCACCGANNGCGAACGTATTGCTCCATCACCAAGTCCAGCACGGCCGGATGCGGGAACTTGGGCGCGCTTCCAAATCCGCCGTTGACCTCATCAAACATCTTCCGCGCCGATTCCAGAATCGCGTCAATCACCGTCGCGGATACTTTCTCGCTGCCCGAAAAAGATTCCGCCCGCGCGATTGCGCTCTCGACCATCTGCGCCTGCTCCAGCACCTCGCCGTGTTTTTCGCGATACGCCTGCGCAATCGAAAGCAGCACGCGCTTAAAGCTGGGCCGCCCGTAACCATCCGTCGGGGGGAAGTACGTGCCCCCATAAAACGGTTTGCCGTCGGGAGTGAGAAACGCCGTCAGCGGCCACCCGCCTTGCCCCGTGAGCGAGGCCACCGCGACCTGGTAGCGGCTGTCAATATCGGGACGCTCGTCCCGATCCACCTTCACCGCGATGTAGTGCTCGTTGACAATGGCCGCCACCTCGGCATCGTCATACGACTCGCGATCCATCACATGACACCAGTGACACCAGACCGCGCCGATATCCAGGAGCACAGGCTTGTTCGCTGCCCGAGCGGCGGCGAAAGCCTCCTCGCCGAATTCGTGCCACTGGATTGGTTGATGCATCGCCGAACGTAAGTAGGAGGATGAAGCGCGGGCGAGGGCGTTGAGGGGGCCGGTAGTCATCAGGAGAGTCTACCGCGAGACAGGAGTGGTTGTGATGCTCGCTCTTATGGCTTCTGTTCGCGGCCGCACTCAAATCACTACACCGCGCCGACTGCCACCTCGACACCGGTTGTTGTTCCTTTCGGGACGCAAATTCTAACCAGGTATATTGAATCGGTTCATCGTCCATGAAGTTCGTCGCGCGAGCGAGCGGGCATCCACCTGAAATCGAGCCCCTTGCGCAGACGAGCCAATGCACGTTTGCGGGCGCGCGGGTATCGCTTGCCCTTACGAACGATTTTTGCAGTACCTCGCGTCAAACCTGCACCCTCAGCTTTTTCGCCATCGCACAATAAATCTCCACCGCCTCCACCAGTTGCGCCTTCTCCACAAACTCGCCCTCCGTATGCGCCACGTGGATCGAACCTGGCCCCAGCAGCAGCGGTTCGCCCCAGTTCGTCAGCGAGGGGACATCGGTGGTGAAAGCCGCGACCATTGTCGGCAGACCGTCCAGCGTGCGCAGCCGCAGGAAGGGAGTCTCGCGCGTGAAGCGAACCTCGGCCAGGTCGCCGACGGCCTCCGTGATCTCGCGGCGCAGCGCGTCCGCCGAGCCCACCAGGCGATAGAAAAGGTCGGCCTGGGCAAAATCGGAAATCACGTTCGGCGCACGCCCGCCTTGAATTAAGCCCACGTTTTTCGTGCAAGCGCCCGCGTCGGGATCTTCGGGAAGTTTCATGGCGTGCAACCGGTGCAGCGCTTCCACCAGCTTGTCGATGGCCGACTCGCCCAGTTCCGGATACGCCGAGTGCGCCATTCGTCCTCGCGCCACCAACTCCACGTGTAGCGCGCCTTTGCTGGCCAGCGCCAATTTGTTTTCCGTGGGCTCGCCGTTAATCATGAAGCGCGCGCCCAGCGGTTGCCGGTTGGCCACTTTCGCGCCGATCGAGTCTCGCTCCTCGCCCACCAGAAACAGCAGTCCGACGAAAACGCTCGCCCCGCGCAGCTTCTCCGCCGCCAGAATCTGCGCTGCAACGATCCCCTTCGCGTCGCACGCGCCGCGCCCGTAAATGCGCCCCCCGACTTCGGATGATGCGATGAACGGCGGCACCGTATCCATATGCGTGGAGAAGAAAATTTCCGGACGATCATGCTCCGGCCACCAAGCCAGCAGGTTCGCGCGCGCGCCTTCGACGGGCATCTTCCGAGTCTCGAACCCGCGCCGCCGCAACTCGTCGCAGAGAAAATCCCCGACCGCGCCTTCGTTGGGAGTGATGGAGTCGATGTCGATGAGACGGCGGGTTAGCGCAAACAGGTCCATGCCGGAAAGCGTAACAGTCGGTGGTCGCTGGTCGCTAGTCGCTGGCCGGCAGATTCTCTGCAATACTAACGACTAGCGACGAACGAGCAACGACTAACGACAGCCGTGCTCCACGAAACCTCCAGTATCCGTTCCCTGTTCCTCGCCGGCCCGGCCGGACGCCTGGAAGCCTTGCTCAACGC
>PKXK01000096.1:5837-6543 GCA_003132325.1 Acidobacteriaceae bacterium | reverse complement strand
TGAGCGAAGGCGAGCACGCCAACGGCATCGGGGAAGTCGAAGACGTGCGCGCCGCGCTCGATTGGCTCGAACGCGAGTTCACGCTCCCCGTAGTCTTCGCCGGCTTTTCCTTCGGAGCCGCCGTCGGATTGCGCGCCGCGTATGCGGACGACCGAGTCCGCGCGCTCATTGCCCTCGGCCTGCCCGCCGTTGACGTTGAAGACCGCCTCTACGATTTCGAATTTCTGCGCGAGTGCACGGAACCCAAGCTCTTCGTCAGCGGCTCACGCGATCCGTTCGGCCCCATGGGTAAACTCGAAGCGCTCGTCGGCACCTTCGCCGATCCGAAAAAGCTGGTTCGCGTCGAAGCCGGAGATCATTTCTTCGAAGGAAGACTTAAGGAGATGCGCGTGGCCTTAGAAGATTGGGTAAGGGTGACGTTACCTGCGCAAGAACTCGGTCGTCCCTCCGGGACTTAGATCATTCCTTCCGCTTTCCCAGCGCTGAAGCGCTGGGCTAAGCTCGGTCGCCCCTGCGGGGCTGGATTCTCGCGCATCTGGTCTCCCCAGGTCGTCGACTGACGACAACCGACGAACGACCTTATAATCTCCCACGACGAACGACGAACAACGAACAACCTTATAATCCCCACCATGCCCCTGATCTCTCCCGCACGCGACCAGGAATTCCGCCGCATGCGCGACGTCGCCCGTGAGATCTTCAACGC
>PKXK01000096.1:0-5822 GCA_003132325.1 Acidobacteriaceae bacterium | reverse complement strand
GCCCAAGTCGGCAGCAGCCTCGAAGGCATCGTGGCATCGTCGGTCGAGCCCGCGAGTCAGGTGCGCGGCTTCCGCTATTTTCGGGGCGGACATCCTACGCCCACCGCCGAATCCATCCGCGCCGCCGAGGCCATGCTCAAATCACTCGCGGCTCTCGACTCTGCCTCGCTCGTCATCTTTATGATCTCTGGGGGAGGCTCTTCCATCGTCGAACGGCCCGTCGNNACCTTGCAAGACGACGACATTTCTCTCGCTGATCTCGCCGCCACCTACCAAACGCTGGTGCACTCCGGCGCGCCCATCGCCGAGATCAATGCCATTCGCAAACATCTCTCCGCCGTCAAGGGCGGCCGCCTGGCGCAGGCCGCTTATCCTGCCCAGCAGGTTTCGATTCTGGTCTCCGACGTGCCCGACGATACGCCCGACGCGCTCGCCTCCGGCCCCACCATGCCCGATTCCACTTCCATCCAGGACTGCGAGCGCATCGTTGCCCAATACAACCTTGTCGATCAGTTCCCCACATCCGTCGCCGATCTCTTCCGCCAACATGCCCTCGACGAGACGCCAAAATCTGACGACCCCGCGTTCGTCCGCGCGCGCTGGTGGACCGTGCTCTCGAATAAGGTCGCTATCGATGAAGCCGCCGTAGCCGCCACCCACGCTGGTTTTGCCGTTGAAGTCGATAACTCCTGCGATGACTGGCCCTATGACAAAGCCGCCGACTACTTGCTTAACCGTTTGCGGGAACTGCGCCGCAATGTATCGCGCGTCTGTTTGATCTCGGGTGGCGAGGTTACCGTGGCCGTTCGAAATGGTGGCATCGGCGGACGCAATCAGCAGTTCGCCCTCGCCTGTGCTGAACAAATAGCAGGACAAGACATTACCGTGCTCAGCGCCGGGACCGACGGCGTCGACGGTAACAGTCCTGCCGCGGGCGCCGTGGTCGATGGCAGCACCGTTCTTCGAGTTGGCGATCATGCCGCCGAATTAGGCGGCGAAGCCGTGCAGCACGCGCTCTCCAGCTTCAATGCCTATCCCCTGTTCGATGCGCTAGGAGACGTTGTTGTCACCGGACCCACCGGAAATAATCTGCGCGACCTGCGCATCCTCCTGGCCTACTAGGCGCCGTAAATTCTTGTAAATCTCTCCACTCCCGGCAGCGCCGGGCCTTCAGGCTGCATCCAATCTACTAAACCCAAATCCGGGACGGAGGTTTCGCTTGAAACAGACATTTCGCAGTGCCGTTCTTTTGTCGTTTGCTTGCGCTGCCATGGCAGCGTTCTCGAATCTCGCGCAGGCCCAGAAAGTCGACCTTGCATTCGGCATCAGCACGGTGGAAGCGCCCGCGGCCAACTCGACCGGCCCGTCACTCACTGGCGGCACCTATCCCGGCTTTAGCGGCGACGTGCTCTTCTGGCACAATTTCGGCATCGGAGCCGAAGTCTATTGGAGGGCAACCCAGAGCGTGTACAACAGCGCATTATACGGCCCCATCCCCTATCGTCCGCTCTTTTTGGACTTCGACGGGGTTTACTCGCCCAAACTCGCCAGCCACACCTATCTGGAGCTGTCAGCTGGCATTGGCGCGTTGGACACTCGTCAGTACTGTAACGGCTGCGGCAATGGCTACAACACCAACTATTCGAGCGATAAACACTTCATGGGAGACTTCGGCGCCGGCCTCAAGTTCTATCCCAAGGGCGGCTTCTTCATCCGCCCCGAGGCCAAACTCTACCTCGTCACCAACAACCAGTTGTTCAGTTCCTCGTACGCCACCCGCTTCGGGGCGTCGATCGGCTACACCTTCGGACGACACTAGCCAGCAACCGCGTGGCAATTTAGGTTTGTCATCCTGAATCTAACTTGTCAGCCTAAGCACTCCACCCGCTGGGGCGGGATAAGAGGGGAATGACGGCGGTTTGTCATTAGGAGCGAAGCGAAGGACCTGCTGTTTGCCAGCCGAGGTACAGGCAGGTTCTTCGTCGCTTGCGGCAGTGCGACGTTTCATATTAGGGCATCGCTTTAGCGATGCCGAAAGCCGTCGCCATCATGAGCCCCTTTAGGGGCTGGGCGTCGAAAAGCTCGCGCAAATTCTCCGCCCGGCTCAACTTCGCGAGTTTCCTGTTTCCCCCATCCCGCATTATGATAGAAGTATGAATTTTGGCTTCTCCGGCGAGATGATCTTCCTGTTTTTTCTGGCGCTGATCCTATTCGGCCCCAAGAAAATGCCGGAGATCGGCCGCCAGGTTGCGCGCTTTCTCAACGAATTCCGGCGCGCTTCCAACGAATTCCGCTCGCAGATCGAGTCTGAAATGAATTCCCTCGATCGCAGCAGCAACGCCGGCGGCAGCAGTTCGCGGCAGCAGATTCTGCCGGCTCTGCAGGCTCCGCTCGGATCGCTGGCCAACCGCATCTTCAATCCACCGCCCGCCGAGAAGCTCGAGGCTGCTGAAGCCACGCAGGCCGCTGCCGCAGCCTCCGCTCCGGAAGGCGCCGCCGCTGTCGAGACGGGGCTTGAGCCGGCTGCCGCTCCGAAAGTAGCGCCCGATGCCTGAAGCGGCCGCCTCCTCACCCGTCGACGATTCCGCCAAAGAGCAGATGCCCACCATGGGCTTCCTCGAACATCTCGAGGAACTGCGCAAGCGCATCATTTATTCCATCATCGCCATCACAGTCGGGTTCTTCGCCTGTTGGAAATATGCCGAAAATATCTACGACGTCATGCAGCGCCCCATCATGGATGCGCTCCACGCCAATGGCCTCTCGGCAAAGCTGGTTTACGTAAATCCCACCGAGCCTTTCAATCTGTATCTGAAAGTCGGAGCCATGGCCGGCTTGTTCGTCGCCTCGCCCTTCGTGCTTTACCAGGTCTGGTGCTTCGTTTCGCCCGGTCTTTACCGCAACGAGAAGCGCTACGTCGTGCCCTTCATGGTCTCGACCGTAGCTCTGTTCCTCACCGGCGGATACTTCGGCTACAAACTGGTTCTGCCGGCGGCGCTGGTGTTCCTGATCGGCTACGGAAAAGCGTTTCAGCCGATGATTACTCTGACCGAGTACAGCTCACTGTTTTTGACCATCATCGTCGGCATGGGCGCGATTTTTGAAATGCCCATCCTGGTATTTTTTCTGTCGCTCATGGGCATCGTCAGCGCCGGCTGGATGTGGCGTAACCTGCGCTATTCGATCCTAGTCATCTTCATCATCGCCGCCATCGTCACGCCCACTACCGATATCCTGAACATGTGCATCTTCGCCGCTCCCATGGTCGCGCTGTATATTCTGAGCATCGCCATCGCCTGGCTGGTGCATCCCAAGCAGCGTAAGAAACGCGCGGAGAAGAGCTCTTAACCACGGAGTGCCCGGAGGATCACAGGGGGAACCATGAAACCTACAACCACATCCGAAAGTTGGCAGGCCTTCCCCTGTGGCCCCCGGTGGCCCCTGTGGTTAAGGATTTGTCTGGCCCTGCCGCTGACCATCGCCCTGGCGAACACTGTGGCTTGCACCAAGGGAACCTCCGCCGACGCCAGCGCAGCCCCAAAATCCGAATCAACCGCGGCGACGCCAGCGTCGCCCGAAGCCGCGCCTGCGGACTCCGCCCCGCTTCCGCATATCGATTCGAAACGCGCCTTCCAGTACACGCGCGAGGTTACCGCCTTCGGACCGCGGTATATGGGCAGCGAGAATCACAAGAAGCTCGAACGCTATATTCTCGACCACCTGAAAGGCGATCAGGTGGAAGACGACGCCTTTACCGCTGACACCGTGGAAGGGAAGTTTCCCGTCCGCAACATCATCGCCAAATTTCCCGGCAAGAAAGACGGCATCGTCGTCATCCTCGGCCACTACGACACCAATTACCCGCTGCGCAATACCGGATACGTGGGCGCCAACGACGGCGGCTCTTCCACCGCTATCCTGCTCGAATACGCCAATCAATTGCGCGGCAACAAGCGCGACGGCTATAGCGTTTGGCTAGTCTGGACCGACGGGGAAGAAGCCGTGAAGACTTGGTCCGACACCGACAGTCTTTATGGCACGCGCCATCTCGCCGAAAAATGGGAAAAAGACGGCACGCTGAAGAAGATCAAAGCGCTCATGGTCATGGACATGATTGGCGACGCCGACCTCGACATCAACCGCACCACCAATGGCACAGCCTGGCTGCTCGATCTCATCTACGCCGCCGCCGAGCGCGGAGGTTACCAGTCCCACTTCTACGCCACCGAGGGCGCCATTGAAGACGATCATGTTCCCTTCGTGAAACGCGGCGTTCCGAGCGCCGACGTGATCGACCTGGACTACGGTTACAACAACGTCTTCCACCACTCCCCGCAAGACACCATGGACAAGCTGAGCCCTAAGAGCCTCGAAATCGTCGGCGACACCATTCTCGAAACCATCCACATGCTCGACCAACGGTAGCGTCGTGTCCCGCTGCCGTCTCGCCGTTCATGCCTTCGGAACCGTCGCTGTCCCCTGCGGATTTGCTCCTCCGCGCAGCAATGCCACAATCTTCTCGTACAACTTTGAGCGCGTCGCATAGCGCTCGTTGGCACTCGTGATATACCGGATCTGCATCTCCACTCCCGCCGCCGTCGGTCGCAAATGAATTGCTGGGGACACGGTCAGCGACTTCCGATAGCCGGCTGATTTCTGCCACTCCTGCTCGGCCTGCGCAACGCTCGCCCGCGTCTCCTCCTCCACCAGATGCTGGATCTTCTCCACCAGCGGATAGGGATTCTCCGCCTGCGCGACCTCCACCTGGAGTTCATCCCACAACCACTGCCCGGCGGTCGAAAAATTAAAGTAGTGTCCCTCAATGGCAAAGCTGTTTACGAACGCGACCTTGCGTCCCGTGGGATGACCCGTGTCAGTCCAGTTGCCGGTTTCGAGCAGCACCGTACGCAGCAATCCGATCTCGATTACTTCGCCGACTACGCCGTTGATCTCCACCCAATCGCCGACTCGGATTCCGTTTCGTCCCATCAGCACGAACCATCCAAAAAATCCGACGATGAAATCCTTCAGCGCTACGGTCAGCCCCGCACCTGCTAATCCGAGGATGGTCGGCATCTGGGCGGGCACTCCAAGAATCACGAATACGATCAGCAGAACCCCCACCGCTTGCAATGCAAATCGAATCACCGCACGCAGGGTGAGAAGGTGCTTCTTCCCGGCGGCAGCAAGGGTGTAAACCCGGTCCACCACGAGGCTGCCGAAATACACCAGGACGACCACCAACAGGATCCAGAGGAGAGACCGCAACATGAGGTGCAGAACCGCGCGCTGCTGGCTGGCCGTCACCTCGAGCCAGTTGCCGTAGATCTGCTGCAACTCCTGCTGGTCTCGAATGCGCTTGTCGAAGTCGGAGACCAGTTTCTGGTCGCTGGAAAAATGTTTCAGGGAGTTGACGGCGGTCGCTTTATCTTCTTTCGAAGTTGTCCCCGCGGCGGCGCCTTTTCGAAGGTCCGCCGCGCGCTGCCTGGTTTCCTCTCGTTGCGGCTTTTCGTCGTGAACTCGGCTTTGAAGAACTTGGTGTTGCTCCGCTAAGCTGTTGCCAACTTCTTGTGCCTGGCTGCGCGCCGACTCGATGTGCGCGCACTTGTCTCGCAGCCACATCCAGGCACGCACCTGGGCCGCCAGATTATTGGCGCTGAGATCGACGGCCGGCGCAGCCGCCACGGGATTCTGACTCTGGCGTTGGTCGAGCGCGTGCTCCCCCGCTTCGTGTTGATCGCGTTGCCGCTGAACTGCGCTCTCCTGGTCGGCTCCCGTCTGGATTAATTCCTGCTGCGCGTCTTCGATTTCGTCTTCATCCA
>PKXK01000111.1:34446-36632 GCA_003132325.1 Acidobacteriaceae bacterium | reverse complement strand
GCCCACTCGCTAGGCTTCGCCCGGTGTGACCCGAGCAACAACGGGAATTTCAACAACAGGAGACACGATTATGTACCAGAACAAAGTAACCCTCATCGGCTTTGTCGGCAGCGATGCAAAAGCCCACACGAACGACAATCGCAGCCTGACCACGCTCTCGCTGGCAACCAAGTCCTCCTACAAGAAGGATGGCAAGTACATCTCGCACACCGAATGGCACCGTTGCGTCGTCTTCGGCAAGCTCGCGGAGTTCGCCAAGACGCTCACCAAGGGCGCNNGTGTCTGGGAAATCCGGGTCGCTTCGATCCTGAAGCTGGACCGCGCTGAAAAGGCCTGCCCGGAAGACCATGAGCACGATGACAGTCCCGTAGAAGAGCCGGCCGCGTAGGCCATTGTTATTCACTCTTGGAAGCCCGGCTAATCGCTGGGCTTCCATCGTTCGGAGATCCACGCTATGAGTTTTGAATTGATCCTTCCTTTCCTTCGCCCGATCGAGCCGCTGCTGCTGGACGAAAGCATCAGCGAAATCATGGGCAATCCCGACGCTTCCTGGTGGTACGAACGCGATGGGATCATACGCCGCGAAAAGACTATTTCCTTCGCCTCCGACAAACTCCGAACCGGCCTCGAAGTCATTGCCAACCAACTCGGCAAACGGCTCGACGAAGACAACCCTATCCTCCATGCGCAGCTCCCGGATGGGAGCCGCTTGGCGGCTGTCATTCCGCCGGTTGTTCGGCTTACGCCAGCACTCATTATTCNNCCAGCCGCCACTACACAGTCGAAGACCTCATTGCTCGCGGTACGCTGACGCGCCCGCTTGCAGACTTCTTGGCCGAACAAATCCGCAGCGGCAAAACGCTGCTTATCAGCGGTGGAACCGGCACCGGTAAGACCACGCTTTTGAGGATATTGGCTGACTTCATTCCAGAACAGGAACGCCTCGTCGTAATCGAAGATACTTCGGAACTGCAGATCCAGAAGCCGAACATACTGGCCGTCGAATGCCAGACCGACACGTTCAAGGCCAACATCACTTTCGACGACCTTCTAAAGTCCGCTCTCCGGTGGAGACCGGACCGGATCATTCTGGGCGAAGTGCGCGGAATCGAGGCGCGCACGCTGCTCGATTCCTTCAACACAGGCCACGCCGGGTCACTGGCGACGATCCACGCTAATTCGGCGGAGAAGGCTCTGCATCGCTTCGCCAATCTGGTCATGCGTAACCACGCGCAGACCACCTTCTCCGACACCGAAGCGGAGATTGGAGAAGCGGTCGACTTCGTCGTCCACGTCGAGCGTCAACCAGGCCGCCGCATCGTCCGCGAAGTCCTGGCCGTTCGCGGCTACGACCGCGACGCAAAACGCTTCCTGATCGAGCCGGTATTCGAGGTGAAACATGCCACAGCATAGGACACAGAATGCGGCGAATATCACCGCCGACTTCCTCACCCGTTGCTTTGCTCCGGGCGAATCCATCGCACTGCTTCTTCGACGAGAGAATCCAGCCGGGATTCTTCAGCAAATCCTCACCGTGGAGCGTGCGCTTGCGCCTCGTTACCTCGCCTGGCTAGCACACGAAAACTCAATCGGAGCGAATATCTACGTGGCCGCCAATCCGCTGCGCTCTGACAGCCGCAAGCGCACCAAAGAGTCCATCGCCACAGTGCGGCATCTGTACCTTGATTTGGATACCGACGGCGAGGCCCAGCTCGCTTCCCTCCGGGCCTCCGATGCGGTTCCCCCGCCGAACGCAATCGTCTCGACATCGCTCCGCAAATACCAGGTTCTCTGGCGCGTGGACGGCTTCACCTTTGAACAGCAGGAAAGCGCCCTGAAATTGCTTGCGATTACCTTTGGCGGCGATCCCGCCTGCACGGACTGCAACCGGGTTCTCCGCCTGCCGGGATTCCTGAATTGCAAGTACGATCCGGCGTATCCGGTCACCGTCGAATACCCCGGCGATTTCACTTGGAATTCCGATGACTTCCGGCTGGATATGCTGGCGGCGGATGCCTTGCTTTCGTCCCGGTCATTCACACCGCGAAAGCATCCCGATAAACGCACCAATTCCGAGCGAGATTGGGCATGGGTTTTGCACGAACTTGCCCATGGAAAGGACGCCGCGAAGCTGACGCGAAAGCTGGCTGCGTGCCGAGCCGACAAGCCGAATCCGCTCTACTACG
>PKXK01000111.1:0-34334 GCA_003132325.1 Acidobacteriaceae bacterium | reverse complement strand
GCCGCTACATCAGTGCTTCTGTCCGGCTGGACGAAGCGACCGCTGAGCAAGTCGATCAATACGCCGCTTTCGTCCACGCATCCGCCGACGACGTTGTGGATAAAGCGCTCAACTATGTCTTCTCAAAGGACCGCGACTTCCAGGACTTTCTGAAGACGCCACGGGCCAAGCAGGTCGCTTCCACGTTGCGCGTCCGTAAAGGTCCAAATAAGGATACGAACAATGAGGCGGAGCAGCCTGCGAAGAAGCTTGGAGCCGGGGTGGAGTCCACGGCTTCTGTGCGGGTAATGAAAGCATGATCCTGCATTCAATTTCGTGCCGGAGCAAGAACGGTGCTTCGCACCGGAAGAATTTGGACACTCCACCCCTGACAGGGAACTGCCTAGATACTTTGGTATCTGGGCAGATACCGAAGAAAACAAACGATCTTGAAACAAGGTGGTATCTGGACAGATACCAGTATTAAGGACCACTAGAGGTTCCGTATGGCTGAGGTTGTGATGATCGAAGAACAGCATTCGGAGAAGCTGCGAGGGCGTGACCGCCGCGCTTGCAACCTGAGCACCAAGCTCACGGCGCAGGAGGCAAAGGCAATCGAAGAGGCCGCGTCGCGCGCCGGCAAAACACCGAGCGAATGGGCACGCGACCTGTTGCTGCGCGGTGTTGTTATCGGCAATCACACTTCGATGGAGATGCACATCTTCACCGAACTCGTCGGCATTCAAATGCTACTGATGAACACGCTTGAACCGCTGCTGCGCGGCGACAAGATCGTCCCCGAACAGCTCGCCATTCTGTTTCGACAAGTCCAAACCACCAAGGCCGCGAAGGCGCAGGAACTCCTCGCCAAGCGCAGCCAGAACAGGGAGAAGTAGTCATGCCAACAGTCCAACGATGGGGCCGCAAAGAGTCGCTGATCTGGCCGCCACGCACCTATCTCTACACACTCAGCGCGTTCTTCCTCTCGCTCACGGCGACCGGGCTCTTTGTCTACGTCCACTTCCAGTACGGCCTTTCATCGCTCGAACGCTACTACCTCCCGTACTATCTCCGCAGCGAGATGCCGAGTCTCACGCATCATGCCAGCACCTATCAGCTCCTCTATCTTTCCGACGGCAAGTCGCGGGCGCGACCCGCTCTTGCAGCCGACGTGGAGTCAGGGCAGACCGCGCAACCCACGGACGCGCCATTGCCGCTTGCACTTTCCGCGCAGGCGAGGCAGCAGGGCTTCCGCGTACTGTTCCGCGAACAGCCGCGCGCTTACTTGAACAAGACTTTTCACGCTTGGATTGAGCACTGGATTTATACCGACGTTCCTCTCGAACGGCTCTTCAACACACAACTGATTCTTGGTCTCGCGGCGTTCGTATTGCAGCTTCCGTTTTCGATCCGCAAGGACATCCAGCGGCGTAAGGAACTGCGGTATGGAAGGCGGTTAAAAGGGCCGATTCTTGTCAGTCCACGCCAGTTCACGAAGGCCGTTGCCGGCACTGGCATAGGCATCGCGACCAACGATTCCAAGCGCCCGTTGCGGATTCCACGCGACGCCGAGAACAAGCACTTTCTCATTGTCGGCGACACCGGCTCGGGCAAGTCGAGCATCATCCGCCAGATGCTTTATCAGGTAGACGCTCGCGGCGACAGCGCCATCGTCTACGATCCCGCCTGCGAGTTTGTGAAACAGTTTTACGATGCGCATCGCGGCGACATCGTGCTCAATCCGCTCGACGCCCGGATGCCGTACTGGAACCCGTCGAAGGAACTCCGGCGCAAGGCCGAGGCGAAGGCCCTGGCCGTGTCGCTGTATCAGCCCGAAGGCGTGACCAATCGCTTCTTCGTCGAAGCTCCGCAGAAAATCTTCGCGCATCTGCTTACCTATCTGCCGACACCCGTTGAACTCGTCCAGTGGATGTCCGATCCCGCCGAGATCGACCGTCGCGTCAAGGGAACCGAGTATTGGATGCTGATCGACCCGAAGGCCCCGCAGCAGCGGACTGGCGTTCTCGGCTCTCTCAATATGAGCGCGGACAGCTTCCGGCTTCTGCCCAAGGAAGACGAAACAACCTCGATATGGACAGCGACGAAGTGGGCCGAGACGCGCCGCGGTTGGATCTTCATCACCTCCCGCCCAACCATGCGCGAAGCACTTCGCCCGCTCATCAGTCTGTGGATCGACACTCTCGTTCTGCGCCTCTTGAACGAACCCATGCCCGACCAAAAACCTGTTTGGTTCGTCATCGACGAGTTAGCCAGCCTGCAGCGATTACCGCAGCTTCATACCGCGATCACAGAGAACCGCAAATCGCAGAACCCGGTGATCCTTGGCTTTCAGGGACGAAGTCAGATGGAAGCCCGTTACGGCGAAGACTCCGAAGCCATGCTGTCGCAGCCGGCAACGAAGATTTTCCTCCGCACCACCGAGCCGCGGGCGGCGAAATGGGTCAGTGAGGCCATCGGCGAAATCGAGATCGAGCGGCTGCGCGAAACCCACTACGACGGTTCCCGCACCGGACGCAACTTTGCGCTCGACCGGCAAACCGAGCCGCTCGTTCTACCTTCCGAGGTTTCCGGCCTCGACGACCTGCGCGGCTTTCTCAAGTACGGCAACCATGTCGCGCGATTCTCGTTTCCGTTCGTCGCGCTCGAAGAAAAGGGTCCCGGTTTTGCCGAGCGGAAAATGGACGACCTGATCGTGCCAAGCACGCCGCTTCCAGTAGAACCGGAAGAGATCCAAGGCAATCTTCTGACTCCCGAATATGCCGTTCAGCCACACGAGCACCAAGTGGAGTAGACAGTCATGCTGACGATCTCAAAACCGCTGTCCGCCGGCCAGGCACAGACCTACCACCAGAAGGAATTCACTGCCAAGGAGCAAAACTATTGGTCGCAACGCGGCGTCATCGCAGGCGAGTGGCAAGGCCGATTGGCCACGCAGTTCGGACTTGTCGGGGCCGTCTCCGCCGAAGACTTCGCGAAACTCAGCCAGGGCCAGCACCCACACACAGGCGAGCAGTTTGTTCGGCAACGAGCGTCGTATAAATATCAGGATACCGACGGCAAAACCGTCACGACGATGGAGCATCGTGCCGGGTGGGATGCGACCTTTTCCGCGCCCAAATCTGTTTCGCTCACCGCGCTTGTCGGCGGCGATGCGCGTGTACGCGAAGCGCATCGTGAGAGCGTCCGCGTGGCCCTCGACCAGCTCGAACACTACACACAAGCCCGCATCGGCGGCAACCATCCGCCCGAAACCACGGGCAAGTTTATCGCCGCCAAGTTCGAGCACGATACGGCTCGCCCGGTCGACGGCTATGTCGCGCCGCAACTACACACCCACGCGGTCGTTTTCAACGTCACCGAGCGCGACAACGGCCAGCCGCGTGCCATTCAGCCGCACAGTCTGTTCGCCTCGCAGCAGTTCGCTACGGCTGTCTACCAGTCCGAGTTGACATACAAATTACGCCAACTCGGTTACGAAATTACGACCGGGCGGAGCGGTGCCCCGGAGATCAAGGGATACACACAGGAATACCTCGACGCATCCAGCCCCCGCAGCCAACAGATTCGTGATTACCTCGAACGCACAGGCCGCTCTGGGAAAGAGGCCGCCGAAATCGCCGCACACTCGACCCGCGACCGTAAAGAAATCCATTCGCCAGCCGACGTGATGGCCGCGCACCGAAAGCTCGCGGCAGACTTTGGACACCAGGCCGAGGCCGTTGTCCGAGCAGCCCATGAAAGGTTCCAGCATCAAGAAAGGCCGGTGAACTCGGTAGACCGTGTCCGCGAATCTCTCACCTTTTCCCGCGACAAAAACTTCGAGCGCGAGGCGGTTGTAGACGAACGCGCCCTGATCCGCGACGGGCTGCGGCGCGGCATGGGCGAGATCACCCATGACCAGGTCCGCGCCCATCTTGACGCCCGCTTGGCGTCCGGGGAATTTCAGATCGTCGACCGTAGGCAGGGCGTCCCAGGCCGTCAGTTCACCACCGCCAAAACCATCGCAGCGGAGCACGAAACGCTCCGCCGTATGCGCGAGGGACAAAACCAAGTCGAGCCGGCGCTTTCGCGTTCGCAAGCCATCGCCTTTGCCGACCAGCACCAGCATCTCAACCACGCACAGAAGAGTGTCGTTGAAGATGTGCTTAGTTCGCCCGACCGCATCCACGGAATCCAAGGTTTCGCCGGCGCGGGCAAGACCACCACGCTTACCGTCATCCGCAGCGCCGCGGAATCGCAGGGCTATCAGGTCGAGGGCTTCGCCCCGACCTCTCGCGCCGCGAAACAACTGGAGCAGGCGGGTGTCCAGGCTGGAACCTTGCAAGGTTTCCTAGCCCGCGGACAAAACGCGGAGCGCAACCCAGGACAGAAACGACTCTTTTTCATTGACGAATCAAGTCTCGCGAGCACGAACCAGATGCGCGAGTTCCTTGCGCGGCTTGGTCCCCATGACCGCGTGCTTTTGATCGGCGACATCCGCCAGCATCAGGGCGTCGAAGCGGGCCGCCCCTTCGAGCAGCTGCAGGAGGCCGGAATGCGCACTGCCAAGCTCGATGAGATCGTCCGCCAAAGAGACCCTGCCCTGAAAGCCACCGTCGAATTGCTGGCCACGGGCCAAATCTCCGCTGCGCTCGACGCACTCGGACAGAAGGGCCGAGTACAGGAAATTCCCGACAAAGAAGAGCGCGTCCGAGCCATCGCCAAGAGCTACGTCAAAGCGCCCGAGAACACTCTCATTGTCTCTCCCGACAATGCTTCCCGCCGCGAACTCAACGCCGCCGTTCGCCAGGAGTTGAAAGCCACCGGCGCCCTCGCCACGGAAGATCATACGTTCCGCGTTCTGGTTCCGCGTCAGGACATGACCGGGGCCGAACGCTCCTGGGCCAGCCACTACGAGATCGACGACGTTGTCCGCTACACGCGCGGCAGCAAACCCATCGGAATCGAAGCAGGCAGTTACGCGTCGGTCGCAGCGATCAACCCAGCCGCCAACCAGCTCACGGTCGAGAAAGCGAACGGAGAAATCGCCACCTACGATCCCCGCCGACTAACCGGCGTTAGCGTCTACCAAGAGATCGAACGCCAGTTCTCCGTGGGCGACCGCATTCAGTTCACCGCGCCCGACAAATCGCTCGGGGTTGCCAATCGCGAGCTCGCCACCATCGAGACCGTCCATCCCAATGGCCGTCTCTCCGCCCACCTCGCCAACAATCGCCAAATCGAGTTCGACCCAAGCGAGCATCGTCATTTCGACCACGGCTACGCCGTCACCAGCCATAGCGCCCAGGGACTCACCGCTGAACGCGTCCTCGTCCACGCCGACACCGGCGTCCACCCGGACCTGCTCAACTCCCGCTTCGGCTACGTCTCCATCTCTCGCGCCAGCCACGAGGCCACGCTCTTCACCGACGACATGGCAAAACTTGCCCCCCAATTGGGAGCCGATGTCTCGAAGACCTCCGCCTTGGAACTCAACCCAACCCCATCCGTCGCGCAAGGACTAGGGATAGCGATCTAACAGGGGCAGCAATTTATGATGAAGGAGTCGCAATGACAAAGATGACAATCATTCCAGAAAACTACAACAACATCCGCGCTGAAATCGTCGCACTGCTCAAAACAGCCCGCTCAGCCGCGGCCCGGAATGTGAATTCCATCATGACTGCCGTCTATTGGGATATTGGGCGACGGATCGTAAAGCTTGAACAAGGCGGGGAGCACCGTGCTGACTATGGCGAACAGCTAATCGAGCAATTGTCTGGGGATTTGACGCGCCAATTTGGCCGTGGTTTTGGTCGAGCAAATCTTTGGCAAATGCGTGCATTTTACCGTGCGTGGCCCGATCCAAAGATTCTCCAGACGCTGTCTGGAGAATCTGCAAGCCCCAGCGATCTCAATGATATAGAGAAGAACTCCTCAACAGTCCTAGCTCTCGCATCTCGCTTCCCTTTGCCCTGGTCGGCCTACGTCCGGCTGCTTTCCGTCAAAAATCCGGAGGCTCGCAGCTTCTACGAGACCGAAGCCCTGCGTTCGGGTTGGTCGGTTCGCCAACTTGACAGACAGATCGGCAGTCAATTCTACGAACGCACCGCACTTTCGCAAAACAAAGCCGCCATGATGGAGAAAGCAGAGAACTCCGCACCCAGCGATGTGGTGACACCCGAAGAAGCCATCAAGGACCCGTTCGTTCTCGAATTCCTCGACCTCAAAGATGAGTACTCCGAGTCAGATTTGGAAGACGCGCTCATCCAGCACCTCAGGGACTTTCTCTTGGAGTTGGGCGATGATTTTGCCTTTCTTGCCCGCCAGCGCAGACTTCGCATCGACGACACCTGGTTTCGTATTGACCTCGTGTTCTTCCACCGCCGTTTACGAGCGCTTATGATCGTGGATTTGAAAGTTGGGAAGTTCAGTTACGCCGACGCAGGCCAGATGCACCTCTATTTGAACTACGCCCGCGAACACTGGATGAAGCCGGGAGAGAACCCGCCAGTCGGACTCATTCTGTGCGCCGAAAAAGGAGCCGCAGAGGCTCACTACGCACTCGACAATCTCCCGAGCAAGGTCCTCGCCGCCGAATATCAGACTGTCCTTCCAGACGAAAAGCTCATCGCCGAGGAACTGGAACGCTCCCGCAGGGAACTGGAGAACCGGGCGTCTGTCGGACGTGCTCAGCGAGAATCGCCGAATCTTGACCCCGAAGGAGAGCGCCATGACTGATATCGACTACCGCCGGTCCTTGCCATATCCGATGCTGATAATGACTGCGTCACGCTCGTCGCCGTGAACCCTCTCCATACAAACAGTAGTGCAGGTAACTCCCATGATGAGGTAGCATTATCGGTCTCTCCCTAAAGACTTATGCTTACCGGCGAAATTCGCAGCCAAATCGATCAAATCTGGAATGCCTTCTGGACGGGCGGTATTTCCAACCCGTTGGAAGTCATTGAGCAGATTACCTATCTGCTGTTTCTTAAGCGCTTGGACGAGCAGGAAATCGCTGAAGAGCTGAAGGCCAATCGGGAAAAGAAGCCGATGGCCAAGCGCTTCTTTCCCGAGGGTAAGGACAGCAAGAAACGGTCCTACCAGGACTTCCGCTGGAACCGCTTCAAGAATATGGAAGCGCGGGAAATGTACACCTTAGTCAGCGAGCACGTCTTCCCCTGGCTGCGGACGGTGGGCGGCACCGGGTCAACCTACGCCAAGCACATGGAGGGCGCGCGCTTCACCATTCCCACGGCCGCGCTGCTGGCGAAGGTCGTGGACATGATTGACAAGGTGCCCATGGAAGACCGGGACACCAAGGGCGATCTATACGAATACATGCTGAGCAAGATTGCCAGCGCCGGGCAGAACGGCCAGTTTCGCACGCCGCGCCACATTATCCGGCTCATGGTGGAAATGGTGCAGCCCACGCCCAATGACGTTGTGTGCGATCCGGCTTGTGGAACGTGCGGTTTCCTAGTGGCCGTGGGCGAATCCCTGCGCGAGCATCACACGGAGGTGCTGACCAACAAGAAGCTGCACGATCACTTCCACAACAATCTGTTCCACGGCTTTGACTTCGATAACACCATGTTGCGTATCGGCAGCATGAACATGCTGTTGCACGGAGTGGAAAACCCGGACATAACCTATCGGGATTCGCTCGCACAAGACCATGCCGGGGAAGAAGAAAAGTACACGCTGGTGCTGGCCAATCCTCCGTTCGCCGGTTCGCTGGACTACGAGAGCTGCGCCAAGGACCTGCAGCAGGTGGTCAAGACGAAGAAGACCGAGCTACTTTTCCTGGCGCTATTTCTGCGGCTGCTCAAACCTGGCGGGCGAGCCGCTGTAATCGTGCCTGACGGAGTTCTATTCGGATCAAGTAACGCGCACAAGTCCCTGCGCCGGATGCTGGTGGAGGAGCAGAAGCTCGACGCTGTTATCTCGCTGCCCGGCGGCGTGTTCAAACCCTACGCCGGCGTCTCCACAGCCATCTTGCTCTTTACCAAGACCAACTCCGGCGGTACCGATCAGGTGTGGTTTTACGACATGGAGGAGGACGGCTGGTCGCTGGACGACAAACGCACAGCGCTCCTCCCGGAAGACAAGCTCGGCGTCGCACCCAAGACCGCGCTCACCACCGACGAGCATGCCAAGAACAACCTGCCCGACATCCTCGCCCGCTGGCAACAACGCGATGACAGCGAGCGCAAGCGTCCGCGCACCGCTCAGAGTTTCTGCGTGCCCAAAGCCGATCTGGTATCGAAAGGCTACGACCTCAGCCTCAACCGGTATAAAGAGGTGGTTCACGAGGAGATCGCTCACCGCCCGCCGAAGGAGATCCTCGCAGACTTGGCACGGCTGGAGGTGGAGATTCAGCAGGGGATGAGGGAGCTAGAGGGGATGCTGGGATGAGCGTTTGGGGAGCATCGCCACTGGCAGATGTTTTGATTGATGCGAAACCAGGTTTCGCATGTGGCGACGACCCGCAGGACGGTGTGTTTCAATTTCGGATGAACAATGTGACGACGGAGGGCGAGTTCGATTTCTCGAAGAAACGACGCGTTCCGAGAGAGACTGGACATCTGGACACATACTTACTGCAGGCCGGAGATGTGCTGTTCAACGCTACGAACAGCCCGGAACTTGTCGGAAAATCAGCTTTTTTCCCGGGATATGAAGAGCCAGCAGTATTCAGCAATCATTTCTTGCGACTACGGCCACGCCCGGACAGGCTTGACGGGCGTTTCCTGGCTCGTTGGCTGATGCTGCAATTTCAGCGAAGAGTATTCCAAGGCATGTGCCGCCAGTGGGTGAATCAAGCCACGGTCGGGCGCGACTCTCTTTTAGGAATGCACCTTCCCGTTCCGCCCTTGGCGCAGCAGCAGCGGATTGCGGAGACGCTGGACCGGGCGGAGTCATTGCGGGCCAAGCGCCGCTCCGCCCTCGCCCAACTCGACACGCTCACCCAATCTCTCTTCCTCGACCTCTTCGGTGACCCTGCGACGAACCCTCGGGGTTGGCCGCTTGTACCCATTCATGAGATCGGTACGGTGATAACTGGGAACACTCCGTCACGGGATAAAGCGGAGTACTTTGGAAGTGCAATCGAGTGGATTAAGTCCGACAACATCAACACACCGTACTATTACCTGACCAAAGCAAGCGAGGGTCTGTCTGCAATCGGTAAGTCGGTGGCGCGAACTGCGCCGGCGAATTCCATACTGGTGACCTGCATTGCCGGAAGCCCGGATTGCATCGGCAATGCAGCTATGACTGATCGCGAAGTTGCGTTTAATCAGCAAATCAATGCTCTTGTTCCGCACAGGGGTGATCCTCATTTCATCTACGCGCAACTTAGAGTCGGGAAGCGAATAATCCGAAGAGCATCCACCGACGGCATGAAGGGCATGGGCGCACCGCCTACAACCATCCCGAGGGCAACAGCTACATCGAACGGTTCCATCGCAGCTTGAAAGAAGAGGAGGTATGGCTCAACGAATACCAGAACTTTGACCAAGCCGAGCTGAGCATCGCTCGTTGGATCGAGGAGTACAATCACGACCGTCCGCATCGCGGACTCCACGGACGAACCCCGCACGACGCTCGTGCCCGGTTCGCCCAAACCCTTACTTCAAACACGGCCCCATGTGTCCAGTTCTGAGGGGTGCACTACAGTATGGGTATCGATCGGTTCTAAAGACGCAAGCGCCTTCCACTCGGCCTCGGTGAGCGATGCAGGCGATTCCGATCCTAAAGGTTTGCGGATTATTCGAAGGCGCTGTTACCTGGCTGGCGCAAGATATCGTAAACAGCAGAAACGACCACGGTCACGAGAACGATTCTTTGCATGCCGGTTACCTCCAACCCGCGTAAACCATTAGGAGCGTTAGTGAGTATATATGCGCGATTGTAATAGATGTCTGCACGTTGTGTATAGTAATATGTTCATTGTGTTTAAAAACATAGCCCTTTCTGTCGTCAAACCCAGGAGGCGTCACTTGGCAAAGGAAGAAACGTGCAGGACCACACTCAACTTCGCCGTTGGTCAACCGATACGGGGCCCCCAGACTACTGCCACTTCTTTTTTGCCGAGGCTCATGCTTTCAGTTGCCATTTTCTTGTTCGTGAGTCTAGCTTGTGCCGCCGACGCCACGCTTAAGAATGACAGCCTGCTCGTAAGCATCGATTCTAATGATGGTTCGTACAGGATTGCACTAAGCGCAAACTGGCCCACCATGTTTCGGGCGAGAGTGGCAGCACAGGTTAACCATCAGTGGATTGCGTCGACGGACTACCCTCAGCATCAGGTTTCGGAATCCTTGTTCGAAGATGTACTCGGTAAGGGTCACCAGGTCACCGTCACCTCGACCGGACTCCCCGATCATCCCGCCCTGGTGTACACAATCCGAACTTACGACACCCGACCGTTCGGCGATATTCAGGTTGTGGTTCAGAATCACACGGGAAAACCTTTGTCCGTCGAGAGTATCCGCTGCTTAGAGGCCACCGGCGAGCAGGTCCTAAATCTCCACGGCAAAGAAAGCTCAGACCGGATTTTATCCGACAGCTTCAGTGAAGATTGGCCACCGCTTCGCATTTACGATTTGGGCCAAGCGCCAAATGGCATGCATCGGGCCGTGGGCAGTCAACTGGTGTACAACCAACAGAGCAAAGAAAGCGTATTCTTCGGAGCTCTTTCGTCAGATCGCTTCCTGACGATCATTCGCTTGAAAGCGCGGCCCGGATCCGATGGCCCCTCAACCGGTGCTCTTACAATCGATTCCACCGGCACGACTGAAATTCAAGGCTCCGATCCGGAGTCAGGACTGCACGAAGGACCTGCCGAGAATCTGGTTGAACTGAGCCTGCCCCTTGCTAGCGGCGAGAACATGACTTCCGAGCGATTGATGTTTGCCGCTGGTACCGACTACCTCGCCCAACTTGAAAACTATGGTGCCGCTATTCGTGAACTGCACCACAGCCGCATCCCCGAGGACAATATTCTCGGGTGGTGGAGCTGGACTGCCTACTACACGAAGATCACTGAGGGCAACACGTTCACCAACGCGCTCTGGCTCGCGCAGCACTTGAAACCGCTAGGTTATGACTACTTTCACTTCGATTTGGGATACGGCTATGCCCGTAACGAATACACGACCCCTAACGCGTCGCAGTTTCCTCATGGAATGGGGACGTTGACTCGCCGTATTTCCAAGCTGGGACTAAATATCGGTGTATGGACCGCCCCTTTTGAAGTAGGGGAGCGGAGCTGGGTGTACGAGAAGCACAAAGACTGGCTGGTCCAAAACTTGAATGGCAAGCCAATCCAGATCACGACCGCGGAGGAGATGCCTACAGAACGCGTGTTCGTGTTGGACGCGACAAATCCCGGCGCACAAGACTATCTTCGCAACACCTACCGCTCGCTAGTCAACGAGTGGGGAGTGCAGTACATCAAGCTCGACTTCATGGACAATACGGCCATCGAGGGCCATTATTTTCGACCGAATACAACTGCTCTGGAAGCCCAGCGGACGGGGCTGGAAGTCATTCGCAATGCGGTTGGCGAGCACGTATTGCTGGACAAAGATGGCAGCCCGATGCTGAACCCGGTGGGCCTGGTGGATGACGGCCGGGTGTCGCAGGATACCGGCCACTTGTTTTCGCGCAGCAAGGAAGCCGCCCCGGGAATCGCGGCCCGTTTCTACATGCACCGAAACTTTTTCATCAATGACCCCGACGCCTTTACGGTGTCGCGCCAGTTGATGGAGGAGCGCGAAATTCAGGCTCCGCTTACGTTGGACGAGGCCGAGGTGTCGATCGCGCTAGCGGCGGTGTCGGGAGGATTGTACGAAATCGGCGACGACCTTCCCACCCTGGGAGCAGACGCGGACCGGGTGGCACTACTTAAAAATCCAGACCTGCTGGGAATGGCGAAACTCGGCCGCGCCTCGCTTCCCCTGGATCTCCTCACCTATCGCCCGGAAGACGAGCAGCCGAGCGTTTTTTTGCTGCGGGAAGATCAGCGGCAGTCGATATTGGCGGTATTCAACTGGACTGAACAAACGAGATCTCGCGTCTTCTCACTCTCTGAATTGAATCTTCCTAGTGGGCCTGTCTATGAATTGCACGATGCCCTCGAACCGGCGCGCCGATTATCGCCCGATGGCAATTCCATTCGGCTCGAACTGGCGGCCCATTCCGTGAAGCTGATCAAGATAGTTGATCCGTCCGTCCCCGCTGCAGCGCCTTCTGTGAGCCTGCAGGCGCCAGACCGCGCCAAGGTCGGCGAAGAACTCAAGTTCGTCAGTGCTTTGGCTCCCAACGGCGTGCCCCCTCTCTCGTATCACTGGGACTTCGGAGATGGGACAACAGAGGAGGGCAGACAAGTGACCCACACCTACACCACGGTCGGAAGCTATAGGGCCAGGCTGATCGTTGACGGATTGGATGGAGTTCCAGCGGAGAAGAGCGCGACCGTTGAAGTGAGTGGCTCAATCACGCTTCCGCCTCCCGCCCGCTACCACGGGATTGAATAGAAATCGTCCGAAGACGGAAAGAAGCTTTACTCCTGATCGGCCGGCGGTGCGTCAAAGTTAACCAACTCCCCGCGAAATCCCTTCGTCCGAATGGCGCCATACGCCAATCCCGCTAACATCCAGAGCGTGCCTGCGAGTTTGGCGCTTGAGTTCAGGTTCCACCACAACAGAAGGCAAACCAGAAACCCGAGCACGGGTGGGAAGAAATCGCGCGCGCCCCGTGAAGGCGACCGGAAATAGTAGCGAACGAGAGATGCCGCATTCACTCCCATAAACGCAATCAGCGCACCGAAGTTCAGCAGATCGATACCGCGAGCAAAGCTGATGGTAAGCGCGCCCACGAGGGCGAGCGCGCCGGAAAACAGAACGTTGTTGCGGGGAATTCGCGTGACTGGATCGAGCGCGCCAAAGAACGCCTTGGGAATCGCGTTGCCTCTGCCCATGGCGTACAAGAGCCGGGCCGCGCCCAGTTGCGACCCCATTCCGGAGCCAACCGTTGCCGCCAGGAGCGTTCCGTTGACCAACTGCAACAGCCAGGCGCCACCCGCCAGCCCTGCCACGTGTACGTAGGCAGTATCCACGTCAGGGAACAGTTTGGAAGTCGGCCAGACCAACTGCGCAGCGTACACTTCGCACGCCGCCAGTATGCCCGTGACCAGGCAGACAAGCACCGTGGCTGCCAGAATGTCGCGGGTTGGATTCTTTGCTTCTTCCGAAAGGGTCGAAATACCGTCGAAGCCAATGTAGGTGAGAACTGCCAGCGACGTCCCTCCCAAAACGGACTTCAATTGAAACCTGCCGGGATCGTAGAAGGGCACGGTGAAAAATCCCGCTTCTGCGTGAGGGTGCCGGAATATGTAGTGCGCAGCCACCACGAAAAAAATGGCGATGACTACACCCATTCCGATTGCCAGCGTTTCATTGATTCGTGCCGATGTACGAATCCCAAACAGGTTGAGACCGGTAAACAGCCCGGCGAAAACAATTGCCCAAGCGACGTAAGGTAAGCCCGGAGCGAGATTGCGAGCTAACTGAGCGCACAGGATGGTGCAGATCAGCGGATTCAGCAGGTAATCCATCACCATGCCCCAACCGGTCACGTATCCGAGGGCAGGGTGAATTTCTCGTCCAACATAGGTGAAGGCCGACCCTGCGCTCGGATAAGCCCTTGCCATCCGGCCGTAGCTGATCGCGGTAAAGAGCATCGCGACCATGGCAATCAATACGGCCGTGACCACATGGCCATGAGCTCGCTCGCTTACTACGCCAAACACCGGCATGGGAGCCGTCGGTTGTATAACAACAATGCCGTAGAGAATAAGATCCCAGAGCCCCAGCGCCCGACGAAGCTTGGGAGTAAGCTCAGACACAGTAGTTGCAGCTGCCAATTCGCCTCCAAACTCTGCAGATCCTTCGGGCGCAGTTGCAGGAGTGGCTCGCGTCTACTTGCGCTTACCGCAAAAGCGGAAGATCGGGCCCATGATACTCTCGACAGCTATCGCACGCTGTCGAGAGTATCTCATCATGCTTTTAGCGGTAGGCCGTGTATGGAGTCACGTCCAAACTGTAATTCTTCAAAATGCCATTGATATTAGCCGAGTTATCCTGCGGGCAGAATTTGCTCGTGGCGAGCTTGTATTCGACGTTGAATATCGCTTTGCTGGCAGCTTGCCATGAGGAATAGTTCCCGCATTGGCTGTACTGGTTACACTGCTCATCAATCACGAAGTCGAATGCCGACTCAATGGGTGACTCCGTGGCCTGGTCCACGTCGCTCTTTAGAGGAACCGATAAGAAATGGTTGTGCGCGATCGCCGCCAGCGAGATGTTAAAACTCGCCTGCGTGGCGTCAGTGATGGTGAAGCCTGATTTGTTCTCGTAATTGCAGAGGACATCGTACTCCACGGCATCAAAGCCATTCGCGGCGACCCTGTCGGTGCGAGCCGAAACCATTTTACGAATGAAGTCAGCCTGCCCTTTATCGTTGTTGATGTTGAGCATGTACTCGCTTCGGAACCCGGAGAAAGGATTCCCGATCAGGCAGCCGGAACATGCGTTATCGAAGTCCACATATTGTTGGTAGTCGGGACGGCCCTGTTCGACATCGCCCGCGTCTACGTAACCAATCGCTTTCTTGCTCATGGAATGCAACGAGTTCACGGCCCCCGTAGCGTAAAGAAAATTGTTAGATCCCGAAATCGAAGAACTCTCGTAAAAATCGAAATTGATAATCAGTGGCTCTACGCAGGCGCCCCCGGTGTAAGGAACCGCGCAAACCGTCGTGTCGATTCCCTGAGTTGACGGATAAGAGGTTCCGTCTGCTGCTGTGGCTGTTAGTTGGTATTGCCAGCGGTAGGTCGTGGGCGGATAGAAGATGGCGCCAGTGCCTTTGCTGGTATAGACCGCTACGGAGATCCAATCTATATCCTCGTAGCTCGACGCATTGGAGGAGGCCAGTTGGATACGGATTTCGCCGGTGGTGGAGTTAACGTAATCGGATTTTGTGGCGTCGCCGTTCGCGTTGTATTGATTCCATCTCCAGTCAAGGAAACTACTGGAATCATCACTGCAGGTGTGCAGGCCGGTGGAACCCCCGCAGTGGTTCTGATTGCCCAGGTGCTCGTAGGCAGCGTTCTTCCAGTTGTAGATGCTGTAGTCCCAGCTATCCGCCGTGTCTTTAGGAGCCAGGACATTCGCCATGAGCTGGATCGAAGTGATCTGGGACGCCGTAACCCCGCTGGGAACGGTGAAGCTGAAGTAACCCGTAAACTGCTGCCCGCCGGTCGTTCCAAATTGAACGTAGTCGGCTGCAATGTTTTGGGTGCCGGTTTGGTCTTTCGTGTTCAGCGCCGTAATCGACCCCGTGTAACTGCCCTGGACGACAGTGATCGAGGCGGGAGAGATTCTCCACTCCGAATAAGTCGGACCCGACAGGGTCTGTGCTTGCAGGTGTAGTACAAAGATAACTGTTACCAAAACTATGATCGAGGGCACGACAAATAACTTGCAGGGGGTTCTTAGTGCTGCGGTAGCAGGGGCTATTGGTGATCCCGACAAAGGCAGCGATACGAACCGGCCCAAAAGCCTTCTTCCTGGTTGGCATGATTCTCTTTTCATGGTTGCTCTCCTCTGGCCTTTCTTGATCTGGATTTATGAAGCCGGTTCATCGATAAATGGATCTACAGGACCTCCCTCAACAAGCATTCCAGCCGGTACGAGAGTCGTTCGTAATTGTGTAGCTCTAAATCTCCCGATACAGAAGACTGTGTTCCCTTCGTGAACAGAAGTCGGCGACAGTCAAGTTGAATTTAGAAATAAAACTTGAGCGCGAACTGGATCTGTCGCGGATCACGCGCTGCCAGGGGGAAGCCGAATCCGGGCTGACCAAGTTCCAGGGGCGTAGGCTCGACGCTGATCGCACCAAAACTTCCAAACAAATAGTTCACGTGGTTAAGCACGTTGAAGAGTTCCGCCCGGAATTCGAAATGCTTTTCTTTTGCTCAGAAATCGGAAACTGTTTGACCAGAGAGGTGTCCCACGTCTTGTACCCGGGGCCCTGGATGATGTTGCGTCCGGCGTTGCCGAATGTGCCCTGGGGGATAATTCCAGGAATGGTACTGTTGTCTGCAAATGCACAGGTGTTGAACAGCGTTCCCGGGATGCACGGCTTGGCGTTGGGATTGCCGACCAGGGCGGGGCGTGAGCACTGCCAGGCGACAAAACCGCCGCAATCGGTATTGGAGACCGAAACCACGTCCGTGGCAGTGTAGTAATTGCCGGTGGCGGCGGAAAAGACGCCGGTCATTTGCCAGTTGCCCAGAATCTGATTCACGAGGCCGGAAGCGTTCTTGGCAAACATGTGCCCACGGCCGAAGGGTAAGTCGTAGGTATAGCTGAAAACGAAGCGGTGGCGCACGTCGAAGTCGGCATTGCCGTATTCCAGGTTGGGGCGGGTCTGGTCGCGGAAATCTCCATTGTTCACCGATCCCAGGCTGGCGCTGGAAGCGTTGTCGAGAGCGTGCGCAAAGGTGTAAGCCACTTCATATTGAGGTCCATGAGAGTAGCGCTTCTCCAGGCGAACCTGCAGCGAGTTGTAATTCGACTGCGTATTCGAGCGGAAGGTGGCGATAGCGGTATCGAGCGCGGGATTGCAGTTGCCGGGGGTCGCCAGAGTACAGGGGCCGGTGGCGCCGGGCCAGGCATTGTTGTTGGCGGGACGGCGCGGCGCGGTGGCAGCCGTGGGATCCGTCGTGGGAGTCGCCTGGTTGCCGTTGTAGAAAGCGTAGAGCTTCAATCCGCGCGAGCCTCCGTAGGAAACTTCGAGAACGGTGTCGGCGGGCAATTGGTATTCCAGACCCAGGTGCCACTGTTGCGTGTAGGGCGTGACCAGGTGCGGGTCGATGGAGTACAGGCTCGGCGAATTTGGGTCGCTGAGCGAGTTGGCGGGAAAACCATTCGCCAGGACGTTCAACGCCAAACCGGAGTTCGCGGCCGAGATCGAGCAATCGAGCTGCGAAGGATTGGCTGAGGCTGCGCTACAGGGCGGGGTGAATACCTGCGAAGAAAAGAATGGAGGATTGAAACCGGGGCTCGGGTTGGAGAATGGGCCGTTTTCCTGCCCGCCATAGAAGATGCCATAGCCGCTGCGGAGGACGAGCTTGTCGCTCAATTGGTAGGCGAGTCCGATCCGCGGCGCGAAATTGTTGAGATCGGGACGAATGAGTCCGCGGGAACCGTTGCGCTGCATGGTGAGTTCGGTGCCGAGCGTGGGCGTTAATTGCGCGTTTTGTCCGCTGGGAACAATCAGCGAGAGCGAGTTGAAATCGAACGTGGCCGCCTGGTCGTTCGCCTCTTTGATGGTGGTGAAGAGTTCGTAGCGGAGACCCAGGTTCAGAGTGAGGCGCGGAGTTACTTTGATGTCATCGATGCCATAGACCGCGTATATCTGGCGGCGATAATCAACGTTGTGCAGGCTGGGGATGGATCCGCCGTCGGGAATGCCGAGCAGGAAGGTGGCGATGGACTCGCCGCCGGATCCGGGTGAGGCGGGGTTGTCGGTGAACTCGTTGCCGAAGCTCATGTTGCCTCGAGGAGAAGCCGGCTGGTATATGGTGAACTGCTCGAAGCGGAGTTCAGCGCCGAATTTTGCGGCGTGGCGGCCGTGCATCCAGCTGAGGTTGTCGGTAAACACGTAACTGTTCTGCTTTTCGATGGAGGGCAGGTATCCGAAGCTGCCAATTTGCGCGGTGCCATCGCTGAAGCCGATGGAGGGCAGGCCGCCGAGGTCAGGACCGAACGGAACTCCCGGAAAATCGAGGATCTGCGATTCGTTGACGTTGTAGTTTAAATTGTAGCGGTGGGAATGCAGACGATTGAGGCCGAAGCGAAATTCGTTGATGAGGTTGTTGCTAAAACTGTGGATCTCGCTGGCAGCCAGCCCCTGGGCTGAGTTTTCGCTGTAGCCATCCTGAAACCCGCCGCCGTCGAGCGCATTGCTGAACGGCGAGGGCAGGAAAGTACTGTCTTTGCCGTAGCTGAAGCGGGCGAAAAAATTGTCCTTGCCGCTAAGGCTCTGGTCAAAGCGAACGGCGAACTTGTTCTGGTTTTCGGTGCGTTTTGGGTCGGTAAGAAAATTGTTGCCGCCTCCTGCGGTGCTGTTGGAGACGGGAAACAGCGCGGCCAGGCGCGCGGCCAGCGGATCGATGGTGCCATCAGGGAAAATGTTGGTCGGCTGCCCACCAGAGGTCGCGATGGGGACGCCGCAGAGTCCATTTGATTGCCAATGAAGATTTTGTGACTAGCTCTGGTACCATTCCGCTGCGTGTCGTCGGCAGAGTTTTCTGTCCTTGGTACTTTTCGCAGCAGCTTCAGCGCCGAACGGACAGGTTCCGTTCCACGAACGCTTCCAGGTTCGGGAAACCATCGTGGCGCCAGAGCCTCAATCTCGTTCGACCTTCTTCTACAGCTCTTAGCACTGCTTCCCTCTCAGCCGGGTTTGGCGAAGCCTTATGCCAGACCGGATCCAAGAGTTCCTGCAACGGCACGGTTGAATCGAGGGCAGACTTATCGAGCGCAGTCACGGCAGCGGCCGTACCCATTGCGTAACGCACCGGGTTTAAGCCCTGCTGCAGGGCAAGGCGAACCGTGCCCACCAACCGGTCGTCCCATTCCAACTTCCGTCCTGGATCGCGGCCCACGCGTTCCACCGTGTCGCCCAAGTAAGGATTGAACATCCTCAGCAGCAGGTCCGTGGCATACGCTCGGTAGCCTTCCGGTGTGAACAGAGGATCCTTACCCTTATGTCTGCGAATGAGTGCCTCCCCTGACTCGTCGACAAATGCGGCCTCCAAAAATGCGGTCACTCCAGAAGTTCTCCCCAGATCAGCGATCCGTCCCACACCCAGGACCGCTCCGAGATAGGCAGCGACGGCGTGGGTTGAGTTGTGTCCGTAGAGTTTCGCTTCCTCAAAAGGGAGCAGGTCCGGCTTCTCTTCGAACACTTCGATGCCACGGTGGAAGCCCAGAGTGGCGGGTCGATCTCCAAAGGATGTTCTTGAAACTAGAATGCGATTGAAGGCCTCCACCAGGACGGCCCGGGACTCGAACGGCGTGACCGTTTTCAGGCCTTGTTTTTGAATCTCATACGGGTCTGTGACCACGCCACTCATTTTCCCGATCACCGTGTTGAGAAATGAGACGCGGCCATGGACCTGATTATGCTCGTGCCCGGGGATCTCACTCAGGACCGCAGCTTCCAGGATTTCGGCCGCATGGTTGTGGTTCTCGGCGGCATAAACGACTGCTGGAGGACCGCACGCAATGGCCTTCCGCCTAAGCCCCTCGGCCAGAATCCGGTGCACGCTTCCCGGTGAGGCCGAGGTGTAGTACGCCACACTCGGCAAAGCGGTTGCGATTTCTGCGGCTTCAGCAACCGCCGCCACCAGAAACTTGCAGTCGGACTGGTTCCCCGGATTCGCGATCTCAGTGGGCCCGATCTCTACCGCTTCCACCCGGTCGCGGTATGCCACATTGACCGCATAACTTCCCGCCGATTGGCGGAGCGCCTGCACCGCATTCGGCATGACCTCGGCGACCATGAGCCGGCGAAAGTTTCCTGAGCGAAAGGCTTCGCAGAGGAAGAGGCCGGCTTGAATGGCGCCGAACCCGAAGCCGACGAATGCGCGATTGCCCGAGAGGGACACTCAGATCTCGCTTGCTTGCAGGTAGGAGCGTTCGTCCGCCCCCGACCACGAATCCACGCTGTGAATGTTTTGGGTACGCCGATGCGGGTAGACCACGGCTTTGCCGTCGATTTGCTGGGCCTTCACTAACTTGAGCAGTTCAATGGCATGTTCCAGATCGCCCACGCGGGTGATGTGCGCACCGGCATCGATCTCTTTCGCCACGATGAGTTGCAACGTACGCGCGATGTCCCACGGTGAGCCGCCACTCGATCCGGTGACGTTGATCTCTTTGTAGTGAACCGCGCTGGCATCGATGCCCACGATGTCGTCGCCCTTTTTCAGTCCTCCGAAAAGATTGAGCACGGCGCCCCGCCCGACCATATTCTGGGCGCCCTCGATCGCCTTCTTGGACCCCACCGCAACTATGACATCGTCCGCCCCGAGAAGGTTTGTCAGTTCAGCGACTACCTTCTCAACCGAGCTGGAAGCAGCGTGGACCGTGTGCAGCGCGATTCCTGTTTCCGCTGCCCGTGCCTGGAAGAGCTTCCGGACAACCTGTAAACGAGCCTCCAGAAAATCTGCCACCACAATCGCGCGTGGCCGGTAGGGAAAGGCCAGGTCGACGTGCATTCGCCCCATCGCGCCCGCCCCGATGATCACGGTGACGCCTCCCCGCTTCAGTCCTTTCACGGCTTCCCGCGCGGCCAGCGGACTACTCTGGATCAAATGCATGTGGTGCTCTTGGGCCGAGACAACGCAGGAGAGCGGCTCACTCATGGCGGCGTGCGCAAATGGCGGGTGTGGCAGAGGAACGGGCAACAGGCATCCGGAGTTCAGAACCTCTTCCGGGATGAGGATGTACTCGGCGAGATGACCCGCGAGGGTGTAGCCCACGGCCACCTTATTCACTCCTTGGCCTGCATTGCGATACCGTTCGCGATGATTGACGGGCTCGTGATCCACGGCGGGCTGGACGACATAGCTCTCACCCAGCCGGTACTGGTTCCGAAGCGCCTCTCCGACGCACACGACGGTTACCACACCTTCGTCGCCAAGAATCGCGGGAAAGCGGCGCACATCCCAGCCGTGCATCAGGTTGTGGTCCGGTCCCTGTTCAATGAGTTTGATCAGAGACGTGCAGATGCCGGCTGCTTCCACCCGCGCCAACATCTGATGTGCGCCGGGACTCGGCACCGGAACTTTCCGGACGGCTAGGTGTTCGAAGCCAACGCCGTCAAGGACCAGCGCCCGCATTTCGGACGGGACGTTCTCCGTGATCTCATGGTTAGGCTTCATGCGGCGAAATCGCAAACGTTGTAAGTTCGAAAAGCTTCTCTAGCCTTTACCACCCCAAGTTCTAAGCTGGCCCCACCCAGCAGTATCCCGAACCTGCCCGGGAATCACGAATCCAGATGAATGAGCTTCCGGCTTCCCTGAAGCCCTAACTCCCTTAGAATCAGCACCGTGGTATCGTGCACTGCTTGTTGCGCGGACACCAGGGAGATGGGGAGGGCGGCTTGATAAGCCTGGCGGATTGCGGTGCCGATGTTGATCTTTGCGATGCCACGGCGCGTCGCTTCCAGAATGTACTCCGTCTTAATCCCGCTCCCTCCGTGCAACACCAATGGAATTCGTGTCGCTTCGTGGATCCGCTGCAAATGCGCAAGGTCCAACCTCGCCTCTACTTTCTGACAGTGGCTCATCAGAGCCCCATGCACGCTCCCGACCGCCACCGAGAGCCAGTCCGTTTCTGTTTCGGCAACAAACCGTTTTGCCTCCTCAGGCGATGTGAAACCCTTGCCAGTTGCGAAGAGTTCTTCGTAAGGAGGAAGTGGCCCCGCTTCGTGACCGAGAACGGCCCCCAACTCCGCTTCTACAGGAATCCCTGCGGCATGCGCGATGGCCGTGATTCTTCGCGTTGCTTGAATGTTCTCCTCCAACGACAACCGGGAACCGTCCACCATTACGGACTGGTACCCGAGCCTGATCGCCTCCCGGATTTCAGCCTCAAAATCAACCCGCAGGTTGTCCTCGTCAATGACCGGAATATGGTCCAGATGGAGTCGCGTAAAGCGTTCATCCCCGACCCGTTCGTATTCTTCATGCACGGCCCGCAGGCTGCGCGCCTCGAACTTGATCCACTCCAAGCGCGCCACCGCGATCATCCCAAAACAGTCCGTTTCACGCAGAGCAGCGACTACCGGCTCCATCATCGGCAGATAAGGGATATTGAACGCAGGGATGACCGTCTCCGCCGGTCGCACTCCAATTTGAATGCCAGTTGCGATGCCCGACGTAGGCAGCGGATGCCCTGCCACTTCTCGGTTGCCTAGATTCATCTCATGTTTCCATGCTGTCTCGGCCGGACGGCCATCGTGGCTATCAAACACATAAGTAAGGATTCCCGGAGCACAACCACAAATGAACATCAGCCAGACAAAGTCAAATCGACATAAATGTATCTCTTAACGCGCACGAGTGTCAACAATGTTGTTTGTTTATTGTCGTATTGTTAACTATAATTACGACAAATTATGAACATTATTTGTTGTTTCTCGATCACAAGCGAGCTATACTGACCATATCGCCTCTCCCACGCCATCCTCGTGACACGTAGCGGCTGAGGGCGGGTGTACGCTTGCGATGTCCGCACGGTGAGACGAAGTACTTGCGCGCCCGGCGAAACGACGAGCGCACGGAAAGAAGTGAGGAATAGGAAGACGCAGATGGCAGTCGCTGTAGAAATGCCGAAGTTAGGCAACACGGTGGAAGAGTGCCTTATTGCCAGGTGGCTCAAGCAAGAGGGCCAAGCGGTCTCTGCCGGGGAAACGGTGGTCGAGATTGAGACCGACAAAACGAGTTTTGAAGTCGCGGCGTCCGTGGACGGCATCGTGCTTGCGACATTTTTCGAACAAGGCGCGCTCGTGCCGGTTTTCACACCGCTATTTGTGATCGGCAATCCCGGCGAGAGCGTAGAAGCGTTTCGTCCGCAATTGAATAAGTCAACTCCGGCAGCAGACTCTGCGGGGCCACCGGCGCCAAGTACACTAAATGCCAACCCCGGAGGCCAGCCCGTTGCGGCCACTGGCGACTCCCTGCCCCACTCCTCCGCGCCCCTGAGTCCCAGGGCACGGCGGTTTGCCGAAGAACACAACTTCCACCCGCGAGTGGTCAATGGGTCCGGACCCGGCGGCCGCGTCCTCGAAGCCGACTTGCGCGCTCTCTATCACGCCTCTCCAAGAATCTCTGGTGCGGCTAACCGACGAGTGCAAAGCGGGGCAGCAGCTCCGCTGGAGGGTTCGGGAATCGGTGGGATGATCCTTTCCTCCGATCTGGATGCGCCAGAAACTCGAATCTCCAGTGTTCGCGAGAAGATTGCGCGCCGCATGCGCGAGTCTCTATCCAGCACAGCGCAGTACACCCTCCATTCTTCCGCCGACGCCCGTGGCTTACTTCGGTTGCGCGCTCGCATCAAGGCTTCGTCTGCAGTGCCAGACATCAACATCAACGACCTGGTGACATTCTGCACCGTTCGGGCATTGTTGGAGGTTCCCAATCTTAACGCGTTGTTCGTCGATGGAAAGGTTCACCCGGGTCGGGGCGTTCACATCGGGTTTGCTTGCGACACTCCGCGCGGACTGCTCGTTCCAGTAGTGCGGAATGCACAGACATTGACGGTCGCGGCTCTTGCCACGCGCATGAAGGATCTCTCGGACCAGGCGCTACAAAACAAGATTTCCGCTGACGACCTCAACGGCGCAACTTTCACCATCAGCAATCTCGGTGGACTGGGCATCGAATCCTTCACCCCTCTACTGAATCCGCCGCAGGTGGCCATTCTCGGAGTCAACGCCATTCAGCTGAAGGCGGTGCGCAGAGAAGGCGAAGTGGGATTCATCGATTCCATCGGTCTCTCTCTGACGCTCGATCACCAGATCATCGACGGCGCGCCGGGCGCGAGATTCCTGAAAGTGGTACGCGACAAGATCGAAAACGTGGAGCAGATATGTACGATTGGATCGAATCTTTGAAAAAAGCGATGGCTGGAGTCCACTAGGAGTTTCGTTCACTAGGAGCTTTGCGGAATGCCCAAATCGATCATCATCGAACCGAAAGAGGTTCTCGCCAAGTCGAAGATCCACGTGTCGGAAATCCCCATCAACACCTACGACCGCACGTTGGAACAGGAACTGGGGAACTACTCCACCGCGGATTTTCTACATATCTGGCAGGACATGTGCGCGATCCGTGAGTTCGAGACCATCCTGAACGAAATCAAGACCAAGGGCGCCTATAAGGGCGTTGCGTATAACCACGCCGGACCCGCTCATTTGTCGATCGGACAAGAAGCGGCCGCGGTAGGCATGGCCTTTTCCCTATCGCCGGAAGATTTTATTTTTGGTTCGCATCGGAGCCATGGCGAGATTCTCGCGAAAGGATTTTCCAGCATCCGCAAGCTCACGGAGCCACAGTTGTGGGAAATCCTGAAGTCGTACCGCGACGGAGTCATGCTGCGTCCCGTCGAGAATGAGTTCCAAGGCTCGACCCGCGAGCTAGCCCTCCGCGCTTTTATCTACGGGGCCTATTGCGAGATCTTCGCGCGTGACGTGGGATTCAACCGCGGGCTGGGCGGCTCGATGCATGCGTTCTTCCCTCCGTTTGGGATCTACCCCAACAATGCGATTGTCGGCGGCTCGGGTTCGATCGCCCCCGGCGCCGCGCTCTATAAGCGAGTAAACCGCAAGCCCGGCATTGTCGTCTGCAACATCGGAGACGCTTCATTTTCCTGCGGCCCGGTCTGGGAAGGCATCACCTTCTCCGCGATGGATCAGTACTGCAAACTGTGGGATCAATCGCTGGGCGGAGGATTGCCGATCGTTTTCAACTGCATGAACAATTTCTACGGCATGGGCGGGCAGCCCTGCGGAGAAACGATGGGCGTGCAGTTCATCGCGCGCATCGGCGCGGGCGTTAATCCCGAGCAGATGCACGCGGAGCGCGTTAATGGATACGATCCGTTACCCGTGATCGATGCATTTCGCCGCAAGAAGCAGATATTGGCCGAAGGCCGCGGTCCCGTTCTGCTCGATACTATCACCTATCGCATCAGCGGCCACTCACCCTCCGATTCATCCAGCTATCGTTCGAAAGAAGAAATCGAGCACTGGCAGAAGGCCGATTCGATTGCCGCGTTCCGGAAGCGGCTGGTCGAGGGCCACATTTTGACCGAAAGCGAACTGGACAGCGCCCGCGCCAGCATCGAAACCGTGGTGTTCGATATGTTCCGCCTGGCCACTGATCTCGAGCGCAGCCCCCGAGTCGCCATCGATTCCGATCTTGTCGACCGCGTCATGTTTTCCAACCAGCGCGTCGAGAAGTTCGACGATCGCCCGCCCGAGTTCCTGCAAGACATCGCCTCCAATCCCAGGGTGCAGCAGATCCGCGGCAAGATCCGGACTCCCACGCAGGACGGCAAGCCCGTTCCGAAGATGAAGGCATACAACGTGCGCGATGCCATCTTCGAGGCCATGCTGCACCGGTTTTCCGTCGATCCCACCATGATTGCGTTTGGCGAAGAAAACCGCGACTGGGGCGGCGCCTTCGCGGTCTATCGAGGCTTCACCGAAGCGCTTCCCTACCATCGTTTGTTCAATGCGCCAATTTCTGAGGCGGCCATCGTGGGCGCGGCTGTGGGCTACGCGATGTCCGGTGGCCGCGTGGTGGCCGAGCTCATGTATGCCGATTTCATGGGGCGCGCCGGCGACGAGATTTTCAATCAGCTCTCGAAGTGGCAGTCCATGTCGGCCGGACAACTAACCATGCCTGTGGTCCTCCGCATCTCCGTCGGCGCGAAGTACGGCGCCCAACACTCGCAGGATTGGACCGCCCTGGTGCATCACATCCCTGGCTTGAAGGTGGTTTATCCGGTGACGCCCTACGACGCGAAGGGCATGATGGCCGCCGCTCTCGCCGGAACGGACCCCGTGGTCTTCTTCGAGAGCCAGAAGATCTACGACATCGGCGAGATGTTCGTCGATCAAGGCGTCCCCGAGGGACACTATGAGATCGATCTGTCGGAACCGTCCATCAAGCGCAAGGGCAACGATCTGACGATCATTACGCTGGGCCCCGCGCTCTACACCGCTGTTGCCGCCGCCGATCGGCTGGAAAAAGAGTTTGGCATCTCGGCGGAGATCGTCGACCTGCGGGCCATCAATCCGCTCAATTACGAACTGCTTGTAAATTCGGTCCGGACGACGGGCAAGGTCCTGCTCGCCAGTGACGCGGTGGAACGTGGTTCTGTGCTGCAAACGGTGGCCACGAACCTCACCCAGCTCTGCTTTGACGATCTGGACGCGCCGCCGGTCGTCGTCGGTTCTCGCAACTGGATCACGCCTGCCCCGGAACTGGAAGCCATGTTCTTCCCGCAACCCGAGTGGCTGCTCGATGCGGTCCACGAGCGAATCCTGCCCCTGAAAGGTTATCGGCCACACACAAACTCCACGCTCGGAGAACTGGTGCGCCGGAGCCGCCAGGGCGTCTGAGAGCCAAGCCAATCACGCGCCATCCCTGTGCAACAACCGGCTCCCTGACTTGTGTCTAAAGTTGGGCGCGTGACTGGCGCGTTCCGCTAAGCAGTGCGCGCGAGCCATGATAGTATGATCGGTTTTAATCTATTATCTAATTAGCACTGGCTGATAACCATTGGGCAATCTGGTATCTGTTTGGTCGCTTGCGCATCCGAAACCGGGTTATAAGATTGAGCGGTACCGTACCCGTTCGGTTCCGCGCCCCCAGGAGGGCCAACCATCGCCATGCTCGCTGAAGAACGCAGGTTTCGCATTCGGGAGATTCTTGCCACGCAACGCACGATCAGTGCTTCAGAGCTGTGCAGTGCGTTAGCGGTGACGCCCGCAACCATTCGCCGCGACCTGGCGGCTCTCGAAGATGAAGGTGTGCTCGTCCGCTCCCATGGCGGCGCCGTGTCTCGCATGTCGAGCACAAAGTTTCAGCCTTCTTACGAAGCCTTGGCACGCAGCCACAGCGAAGAGAAACATGCCATTGCGCGCGAAGCAGAGAAACTGATCCTCGATGGAGATACGGTGTTTCTCGAGGGCAGCACGACGGTATTGGATCTGGCGGGCCGCTTGCATAACCGCAATCGGCTTACAGTGGTCACCAACTCTCCAACCATCGTATGCCAACTAGAACACAGCGCCGGCGTGACCGTCTTGTGCACTGGCGGCGACCTGCAAAAGGACACCTTCTATTTTTCGGGAGAGTGGGCGCAGCGTGCTCTTTCCGAAATACGGTTGGACAAAGCTGTTTTGGGCGTGAGCGCCATTGATCCTGGTTATGGAATCTCCACCGCCAATCATGCCGAAGCACAAATCAAGAAAATGCTTGTTAAGGCGGCAAAGACTCGTATTGCCCTGGCAGACCACAGCAAATTCGGCAAGCAGTCTTTTGCCTATGTCGGGCCGGTCTCCGATATAACTACCCTGGTGACCGACGATGGAACGGACCCGAAGTACATCAATGAGTTGCGCGAAGCCGGGATTGAAGTGATTGTTGCAGAAATGCAACAAGCGCAGCTTCCTGCTCGAAAGAATCGATCCAATACAAACAAATAAGATTGACAATCGCTCGAATACGTACTAACTTGATCTTTCTAATCGGGCGGATTTCTTCCCGCCTAGGGGGGAGCTTCGAGTTCCTTTCTGCAGCAAGCGCGCCATCCTAGAGGGTGTCGAAGTTCCTGAGACCAGGAGACAAGCGATAATGCCCCACAGCAGCCGTACGAAAGCGGTACAACGCTTGAGCAATGTATTGGATGGCCGTAGTGGCTATCGCATAAAAGCCAAATGGGGACACGTTTCCGTCCTGCAAGGCGGCGGCCACATTTGCGAGTTAAGCCTCAACAGCGTTCCTGGAGTGAATCCTCTGTGGCGTCCGCAATGGACAACGATCGATCCAGATGACTACTCACCTAAGGAGCACCGGCGTGTTTACGGTCCCGCACCGGATGCCAAGCTGCTTGCCGGCATCGCCGGACACAGTTTGAGCTTCGATCACTTTGGACCGCCATCAAAAGAGGAAACAGCAGCCGGACTTACGACTCACGGAGAGGCCCCATCCTTGAAATGGGACTTGCTGAAGAAATCCGATTCTCCCCGGCCAACCCTCCATTACGGACAGACTCTCCCCGAGGCGCAAATCGATTTCCGCAGAACAATTTCAGTCGACCGCTCGCATCCCATTATTTATTGCGAAGAGCAGGCGACGAATCTCAGCGTTTATGACCGGCCAATTTCCTGGAATGAGCATGTAACCTTCGGCCCGCCGTTCCTCGAATGTGGGACGACCGTCTTTGATATGCCGGCAACCCATGCCAAGGTGTGCGCTCCTAGCTACAGCGAACGGATTTTTCTGCAGCCGGATGCTGAGTTTATGTGGCCTAATGCTCCGACAAAACAAGGCGCAACCACTGACTTGCGACGGACTCCGGATCAGCAGTTCGGGCACTATACCATGCAACTGCTGGATCCAGACCTGCAAATCGCTTTCGTCAGCGCCTGCAACCCGTCTCAAAACTTCCTGGTTGTGTATGCGTTTCGGAGAGCGGATTTTCCCTGGGTTGGCAACTGGGAAGAAAGAAACAATCGCACTACGCCACCTTGGAAGGCGCGAACATTTTGTCGAGGCATCGAGTTCAGCACAACGCCCGACGCGATTCCCCGCCGAGAGACGGTCGACCAAGGTACGCTCTTCGGTGAACGGACCTACCGATGGCTTCCAGCGAAGTCGCGCCTGGCCGTTCGCTTCCTGATCATGTTATTTAAAACTCCTGATGCATTCTCAGGCGTGAAGGAAGTCTCCATCAGCGGAGGAGTTGCTCGTGTCGTTGAATCAGCGCCAGGAGAGCGCGAACTAACGGCTTCGGTGGGAAGTTTCTTGTAGTTGGTTGTCGCAATGGTTGAAGAGTTTGGCAACGAGTTCGTTAGTTTCGCTGTACATCCTGGAAGCGGTGAAGGAGTCACCCGGCCCTCATGAGCCTGCTTGCCATCGACATCGGATCAAGCGCATGCAAAGCCGTGCGGTTCGCGGTCAGCGGGAAAATTCTGGCTCAACACACTTCGGCATACACTCCCGATTTTCCTCGCTCGTCGTGGGCGGAGATGGATCCCGAGAAATTCTGGCACGCTATTTGCGCCTCCAGCCAGGCAGTCGCAAGAGACGTAGTTGATCCTGTACAGGCACTCTGCCTCAGCTCGCACGGCGAGACTTTTGTTGCGCTCGACGCGAAGGGCCGACCTGTGGCCCCCGCGATTCTTAATCAGGACAACCGTGCTGTCACCGAAACCGCTTGGTGCGAAGAAGCGATCGGTCGCAAACGCCTGTTTCAAATCACCGGGTTAGTGATGCATCCCATGTATTCCATCCCGAAGATCATTTGGTTACGCAAGCATCGGCCGGACATTTTCGCCTCGACCGCGTGCTTTGTCACCTTGATCGGATACATCCTGCAGCGGATGGGGCTTCCTCCGTACGTTGACTATTCCCTGGCTTCACGCTTCTTGGCCTTTGACATCCGGAAGCGCTGCTGGTCCGAAGAAGTTTTGACGGCCGCTGGGTTGCGCAAGGAACAATTACCCCTGCCAGTCCCCGCTGGCTCCATCGCGGGAAAGCTGAATTCTGAAGCAGCAAGCGATCTCGGTCTTCTTCCTGGCACGCCGGTTGTACTCGGAGGTCACGACCAACCTTGTGGTGCGCTGGGAGTGGGAGTGATCGGCAAGGGACGCGTCTACGATTCCATTGGAACCTACGAGTGCATTGTCGTTGGCTCGGACGAGCCGTGCCTCAGCGACGCGGCATTGCATGCCTCGTTAAATTCTTACTGCCACGTGGTGCCTCAGAAGTTCGTGACGCTCGCTTACTTCCCCTCCGGCATCATGGTCAAGTGGTTTCATGATTTGCTGTACAGCAATGGATCGGGTCACGCCAGTGCGGAAGCCATCGCCGACGGTCTCGAAGCCGATCACTATTCTTTCTTGGAGGCACACGTCCCTGAGGGTCCCACCGGTTTGTGCATCACCCCGCACCTGATTGGCACGTGCAATCCGGAGTTCAACCCGTTCGCGCGAGGAGTGATCGCCGGGCTCAGTCCGGCAACCACTCGCGGCCAACTCTATAGGGGCATCCTGGAAGGATTGGCCTGTGAGCTGTCCCTGATGACCGAAATGTTGGCGGAAGCTGCCGGAGACTTCGGGGACATCTACGTGACTGGCGGCGGCTCGCGCTCTGCGCTCGGACTCCAGTTGCGCGCGGCCCTCACCGGCTGCCGCCTCCATGTCATGGCGTCCCAGGAAGCTGTGTGCCTGGGCACCGCGATCCTGGCCGGTGTCGCCGTCGGCGAATACCGGGATGCAAGCCAGGCGGTCGATCAGGTTGTCCACGAGACTGCCGTACTGGTCCCGAACCAGGCTACTGCCACAAGTTACGCGGATCAAATGAACCAGTACCGGATATTTCGCGCGGCCATGATGGCGCGCCAGGATTTTCTTACCCACAAGGAGGAGCGTTGATTCAACCTAAAATCGGATTCATCGTCTACGGTGTTCACAAGGATGGGCTCAAAGACCCTATGGGTGTGCCATTCATTGATGACGCCATCGTGAAACGTTCAAAGCAAGCTCTCGTGCGAGCTGGACTGGGAGTAGTGGAGTACGAAGTCGTAGTGGCTACGAAAAAAGAAGCCCGCGCGGCCATGAAGAAAATGAAGTCCAACGAAGAGATCGACATGATTGTGCTCTTCTCGGGAACTTGGGTCTGGGCTGCGCATCTGGTCGGAGCCATCCGCGATTACGCGGCAGGCGGCAAAGCTGTGCTTCTGTGGACGCACCCGGGTTCACAGGGCTGGCGTCCTGTGGGTGGACTGGTTATGCACGGTGGATTGCTGGAAATCGGGGTTCCCCACAGGTTTGTCTATGGGGAAGCCGGCGACTCGGAAACCATTCTTAAGATTGTCAGCTACGCGCGTGCCGCTCATCTGAAGCATTCCCTGAACCTGTCTACTCTGGGGACCTTCGGCGGTCGCGGCATGGGTCAAACCTGCGGAGTTGCCGATCCTTCCCAGTGGATGCGAATGTTTGGCGTGGATATCGATTCGCGCGATACTACCGAACTCATCCACGCGGCGGAGAAAGTCTCCGCCAAGGAAATCTCCGATCTTCAGCCTCGTCTAAGAAAGCTCTTCGGCGCTGCCCCGGAGAAAAACGTCGTCAACGAACGTTCGATCCGCCTTTATCTGGCTCTCAAGAGAACCGTCGCAAAAGAAAAATTTGATTTCTATACGATCCAGTCTTTCCCTGGCCTGGCCAACGACTATGCCGCAACTTGCTTCGCTCAAAGCATGATGCTGGAAGATGGCTATGGAACTTCCACCCTCGGTGACTTCAATACGGCGCTCACTGTCTGGCTGCTGACCAAGCTGAGCAAAGAGCGTGTCTACTACGGCGATCTGCAGCACCTTGATAAGAAGAAGAAGGAAATCAAGATTATCGGCGACGGAGCCTGTCCGCCCTCACTCGCTAGTAAGTTAGGCCCGGCAGGTTTCTCCGAACATGGCATCCCCACGGAAGGCGAGGCTGGCGGGATGTCCGTCAAACTCATCTGCAAAGTGGGCGAAGGCGTGTTGGCACGTGTCGGCCGCGTGAATGGTGAAGTTCAGATGGTCATTACCCGCGCCAGCATCTTCGAGCCGCCGAAGGAACAAATCCAGCAACGTCTAGATGAGTGCGGTATCCCCTTCTGGCCACATGGGTTTGTAACTGTTCATTGTGATGTCGAAAGAATGCTCGACAGCTGGACCAACGAATACGCGTGCTTGGGATATGGCAGCGATTTGTATCCCGCGTTGGTCGATTTTTGCGAACTTACCGGTATCAAGCCTGTGCTGCCATGAGTGGGCGACAGATTACCAACAATCGGACCGTCTGCTCAACGAAGAACGCCGCCGTAAAACCCTTGGCGTCCTGCAGTCGGATGGACGTGCTCGTCAAAGATTTGGCCCGGGATTTCCTTTCGCAGATCACGATCCGCATACCGAAAAACGGGCTTGGACGCGCTGAAAGAAGCAGGAGTAAAGTCACCTTTAGTGTGAATGGAGTTCAATAGACCCAATGGAATCGGCTGGAATGACGGAACCGGGCAAACATACTCTCAACGAGATGTTTTCCCAGCCTCAGTGCTGGATCACGTGTCTCGCAAAGCTGGCAGCCAGCGCGGAACTGCGTGCGGCCGTTCAACTCGCGCGGCCCCGAGCGGAATGGATCTTTGTGGGCTGTGGAACAAGTTACTATCTCGCGCAGGCGGCCTCATCGAGCTTCAACTATCTCAAGCTACCGGCACGGGCCGTCCCCGCTTCTGACTTGCTGATGTATCCCGCACTGACTCTGCACCCCGGACGGGATTATGTTCCGGTTGTGATTTCGCGCTCCGGCCGCACGTCGGAGGCAGTTCGCGCCGCGCAGATGTTGGAGAAGGATCACAATCTGCGCACCATCGCCATCACCTGTGCCGACGGCCAGCCGCTGGAGCCGGCATGCAGCGTGACGATGAAGCTTCTCGACGCCGACGAGCAGAGCACGGTCATGACGCGATCGTTCACTTCCATGCTGCTGGGACTGCAATATCTCGCGGCAACCGTCTCTGGCAATGATGCGTTCCGTCGCGCACTGAGCGAACTCCCGCAACAGGTCGAGCCGCTTCTGAAAGACATTCCGCAACGTCTGCGGTTGTTTGTCGAGTCTCGCAGTTTTTCCGATTTCGTTTTTTTGGCACAAGGCCCGCTGTTCGGCATTGCCTCGGAGTGCATGTTGAAGGTGACCGAATCTTCCTGCACCTATGCCCAGGTATTTCATTCTCTCGAGTTCCGTCACGGTCCGAAATCCATCGCAGGTCCAGAAACGCTGATCACGTTTCTTATGTCGGAAACTTCCTATGACGCGGAATTGGAGTTACTCGAAGAGATGAACGCTCTCGGCGCGGCCACCATGGTGATCGCGAATCGCGTCGAAAGCCGCGCCCAGCGTGCCTCCGACTTCGCCATCGAACTTGGTCTCCAGTCGCCCGAGTATGCACGGCCAGCAACGTTCACGATTTGGGGTCAACTGTACGGCGTTTACTACGGCCTCAAAAAGGGCCTCAATCCCGACTCGCCGAAAAACCTAACGCGCGTGGTCGAACTCGCGGACGGCCGCTAGAAGCAGCAGTTAGTAATGAGCAAGAAACGCCAAAAGGCCTGCTCCATGTCCAAGCTCGATATCGCGATCGCCGGGGAGATCAATCTTGACCTAATCCTCTACGGTCTGCCCGAGCAAATGCCCACAGAACGCGAACTGCTGGCCAGCGGCTTCGCCATCACGTTAGGCAGTTCGTCGGCCATCCTGGCGCATAATCTCGCCGCTCTTGGCAGCCGCGTAGGGTTCGTCACCAAGGTCTGCGACGATTCTTTCGGAGACCTGGCGCTGGAGCGCCTGCGTGAGCGCGGAGTGGACCTTACCCGCGTCACGCATGGCGCCAAGTCCGGCGTAACGCTCATTCTGCCCCACGGACCCCAGCGCCACATCCTCACGTATCTGGGCACAATCTCCGAGTTGCGCTTTGAGGATCTCGACCTCGATTATCTGGCATCCGCGCGCCACTTCCATATGTCGTCGCTGTTCTTGCAGCGTGGACTGTTGCCGCATGTGCCCGAACTTTTTCGGCGGATGAAGTCCGCCGGCCTGACCACCTCGCTCGACACCAACGACGATCCCGACGACCGCTGGGACGGCGTCCTCGAAGAGATCCTGCCTAGATCTTCGACCGCCACTTTCGCTTACCCATGGTGCTGTCCTGGAACCTGACCGCGGAACGGTCGCATCCACCCAGTAATAGCGGCAACGATCGCTGTAACTGTAAATGCGGGCGAGGCGTACCTGGTCTTCATTGCCCCGGTAGTACGAACGCCAGTGAGCCGGATAAGAATCCTGGTCTGCTGGACGCCGCCGCTCCAACGCCATCTCCAGCGCCGCCACGGCCAAGCGGGCTTCCAGCGTGCCGTCCAGCGCCCAGCCAATCGCCCGCCTAGAAAACGCGTCCAGCACCACCGCCAGGTAAATGAACTCTTCCAGCAGCCGGAGTGGAGTAAGAGACAGGGCGTAGTCGAACTAGTACCGTGACCGCGTGTAGAGGTAATCAATGTAGGCACTTGGCGTGGGCCTTGTCTGGCCGTTCTTATGAGGCATGGGCAGAGGCCGGAGACTTCGCATTGAGCTTACGCGGCGGGATCGCAAGCAAGTGAATGAGTTGTTGAGGGGCGGATTGCAACCGGTACGCACGGTGTTGCGTGCGCTGGCGCTGCGGCAGATGGACGATGGGCGCTCCACACCTGCGGTGGGAGCTAGCCTGGGGTTGTCGGCCAAGGCGGTGTGGCAGATCGGCAAACGGTATCAACAGGGCGGACTGGAACGGGCGCTGTTCGAGGCCTCGCGTCCGGGGAAGACTCAGGCGCTGGATCAGGAGCAGCGGCAACGCATCATCGCCGTGGCGTGCTCACCACCGCCGGAAGGACGAGCGC
>PKXK01000040.1 GCA_003132325.1 Acidobacteriaceae bacterium | reverse complement strand
AGACAGTTTGAGCCGCATTCCCGGAAGGTCGATGTCAATGAGATAAGCTCCAAATACATCGGCACCGATCAACCCGTCTTCGTCCGTCACCGAGCGTTGACTACTAACCTCGACCACGCAGTCTTGAAACTCCAGCTCGCCGATTCGGATGTGATCCGCTACCGCCGTGTAACCGTTTTGCAGACCTTTATTGCCGATGCCCCCGTAGTGCAAGGCAGAGAGGCGAGCCAATCCCGCCTTTTCCGCGACCGAACGGCTCACCATGATCCCGCCCGCTCCCGTGTCAAGCAACAGGTTGACATTTTGGTCATTGAGCTTTGCCGACAGGCCTATGCCTCGCGTCGTGCTTATGCTTCGCCTGCGCCGACCCTCATCCGCATCTATCGTCACCAGCTTCGTCTCGGTTTGCTCCACCTTGCTGACCAGCGTGCATGCATGAATGGGCTTGTCCGCTGTCGCTTTCAGGAACTCCAAATATTCGGTCATCCGCTTCGTTTCTTCTTCGTCATCGGGATGGGAGCCAGCAAGATACGCTTCCAATGCCGCCAGTCTTTCTTTTCGCGGAAGCATGCCCAGCCACGCCCTTTGTACCGCAATGTCGTCAGGGGCAATTTGGTGCGCGATCTGCAACTCGCCATAGGCTATGCGGTACATGGAGTAGGAGCTGTAAATCCGCGCCAGTCCGAGGTAAGCGTGCACTTCGTTGTGGTCGAGCTTCTTTGCCGCGAGGTATGACCGCTCGGCATCTGACATCTCAGCGCGACGAAACTGGACATCACCCTTCGCCGCCAGCAACGCCGCCGAATTGGGCTGCGCGGTCAATGCGGCGTTCACCGCGTCCAATGCTTCATCAACCTTCTGCTGCCGCAGCATTGCCCGAACCAGCCCAACTTGCGCAGGCACAAGCTTCGCATCGGCCTTGAGTAGCGCCTGATAGCTAGCTTCGGCTTCCGTGAACTTGCCCGCCCGATAAAGTTGATCGGCAGCCGCAAGTTCCGGATTGATAGCTGGCGGCTTGGTGTCATCACCGAGCACTATGGTTTGCAGCGACAGCAGCAGAAAAACGGTAACGAGGGCCAAGCGCAAGAAAGAGGACATCAGATGCGCACTCCGGGTAAACGCAGCAGCGTAGCACGATTTCGCAATGCTGCGAAGCTGCCCACCAGCCCTCCGCGCTCAGCCATTCCCCAGCGGTTATCGAAGGCAGCGACCCGACGACGGTTGTTTCCATCCCGCTGACCCCGTGCTTTCACCCGCAGGACGCAGAAGCCGCTGTCGTCGTTGTGGAAGGTGACGCGCTCGATCAGCCCGGAGATTTCCTCGGTCGCGGGCCTGCGTTCAGGGATTGCGGCGTTCATCGGGGATTCATTTTCCCACGGATCGCGAGATGGTATCGTTCCGAGTGTCATCGCCGTCGGTCGGGCAACCACAATCGCAGATGAGGCGGTGATTGAGGGGTGATCCAGATGAAACTCAAGCTCAAGGCACGCGTCAACCGCTCGGACGCCCAGACGATCCGGCAGGCTCTTGACCAACTCGCCGCGAAAAGCTCGGCCACGAAAGAAGGCGACGAGTTCATCGTCGAAGCCGAGATGGAAGGAGCCAGCGCGAGGGAACTGAACCGCATGCTGCTCTCTGCCCTGAGAAAGGTAGAGAAGAGGACGACGCTCCGTGCGGAATGGACTTCTGAGGACGGCAACACCGAAAGGTTCTTCGACTACGTCCTGAAGAAGACGGTGAAGAATTGACCCTCCACTGTCCGGCAATGCGGCTGGGTTCGGATGCCCTTCAGGAAACCCCTTCTGCTGGGATTTGGCTGCCGGGGAGGTTAAGGGGCGGGCTACGGTTCTCATAGCCGCGTATAGCCTTTGTGACCACCCCAGCGACGCTATACGGAAGCCGTGATGACCGGGCATTGCGACTCGATAGGCGCTGCCTGCGATCTCGAAGTTGGTTATCGACAGCCGATTCGCGGAGAGGAGGGATTCGGTCCCACTGTCCGTATTGATAACACGTAACTTATTGATTCGAGATACTGCTTGAGACGCTCTCACCGCTCACCCCTCAAAGTCATGACACAAAAACGACACAATTTCAGTCGCAAATGCGGCATACGTCAGCGATCATAGCGCGAGATTGTGGACGGTCAAAGCGCGTAAAATGCGAACATGATTCACTCGGCGCTCGTGTGGTTTCGCGCATCCCTCCGTGATCCTTCGTGGATCGCGGCATATGCGCTGTTAATACAGGTGTTCATCTTTGGGTGGCAGGCTCGGATTCTGCGAAGGCATGCAACAACGCTCGAAGAACACACCGAGATTGCCCGAGCTCAAGCAACAACGGCGGACTTGATTAGACAAGCAGTACAACAGCAGGAAGTGATTCTGAATGCCCAATTCAACTTCCAACAACGATTGCAGACTCAAGCTGAAAAGAAGGCGATCTTCGATTTAATGGTTCAGTTGTATGGAAGCGTTCAAACACTGACAACCAAAGTCAACGCCGCGCCATCCACCCAAAAGGGACTTGACGAAATAACGCAGTGTTGGATTGACATGAAGAAGTACGCGACGGCATGCACGCAGGCTCTAGTAACCTCTGCTCATCTGAGCAAAGATGGTTGGGAGTGTTTCTTAACTTATATTTCCGATGTTGGCAAATTGCATCCGTCGAGCAATCAAACTGCGGAATACAATCAGCTGCGCGATTTTAACGACAAACACAAAGACTTCCTAGCATTGGCGATTCAGTGCGTTGGCACGGAGGCGATATGGCAAAGTACGGATACTACAAACAGAGCGGCGGTATCGTAACCAGACCCCAACTCATTCAGGAGTTCGAGGGAACTGGGATAAGGAAGGATGATGGCGTAGAGTCCGTCACGATTTACAAGGACCAACCGAGCGAGCAACGAGTACAGGTTGCTGTAGTCCGTTTGAATAAAGGTGAGTGGGTGGCTCTGGTGGATGATACTTCGCCGCAGAGAGGAATATCGTAGCTCCCGTGAAAATGCCACGTATAGATCGCGCCAGTGAGATACGAAAGGTACGAGCCTATGTTAAGAACGCTGAGTCCGAAATAGGCAAACTCAGAATCATTCCGCGAGTCACCCGTGGGTATCGGCATCGGTATCCGTTTGATCTCGTGGGATTGGCAAATCTTTCCAAGGCGTTCGCGCTAGCCAAAGCCTGTTTGAAGCTGTTAGCCTCTGACCACGCAGATGAAGCTCATGGTCTGTCCAGGTCGCTCGTTGAATGCGCCATGAACCTACGCTATCTAACGACTGATCCAGTCCTGCAAGATGGGCGGACGCGCGATTTTGCGAAGTTCGCCATGGCGGACAAAGCATTCTGGTACCACTACGCTCTAGAGAACACCAAGAATAGAAAAGATAAAGCCGAATTGCACGCCTATGCAAAGCAACTTGGTATCGTTGCCAACACTAAACCCGCTCGCCAACACTGGGCGGGAAAGGGTTCCGGCTTTGTCTGGTATGTCGCAATGCTTGATCATCCTCTTGACGGTCCTATGACGGTGAAGCACCGGAAGAACGCATATGCGGTGGATTACTATCAGACCTCGGCGTTTGTACATTGCTCATTACCGGCAATTGATTCCTACTACGCGGATGACGGCGTCCCGTTTTGCATTTCTGCTTCCTCTGGCATTCACGAGACTTTTCAATCAACACTCTTTGTCATCCTTGTCTATATTCATTCTGCAATTGCCTACGTGCTGTTTGGATTGAACATAGACCGACCCGCCAGATTGAACACCTTGTTCCAAACAACATTGAACAATATGAAGCCCGTACCTACCCGTCACAAATCCGCTCGGACAGAGAAAAAGGCGGGTGGGCCACTTTAACGGGGAAGTATAACGCGGGTCACCGGATGAAGATCGAGGCGTCCGCTTATAAAGAAGCAGGGCAGCGGGGCTGCAAACTCCTCGCCGTATAAGAATCTTCCATGGGAGTCAGACTGACTCAGTGCTCGTGCTTGGCGAATGGTCCGATTACCGGGACGGACGAGGCGGACGGTCACGAGCGCCGCGCCAGTATTCGGCCCATCTCTTGGCCTCTCTCACGTCTGAAGCAAGCAACACGGCACACGCCGCCAAGACCGAGCCTTGCGTGTTTCCGTACTCGCGGTACTCGTGGGCAAGAGCCTCTTGGAGAATGGCGTCCGGGATTTTACCCACAAGTCCACTCGCGCGGCTTGCACTTCGCCTTGGCTAACTGCGCGTATCTCTTGCTTGTGCTTGGCGACAGGCTCGCAGCAGGCTCAAGCTGCTAAGCTCCCTATTTCTTCTTCGCAGCCTTCAACTTCGCCCACCTTGCCCGCTGTGCCGCCGCGATTCTCTTTCTGCCCGCCGCTGACATCTTGCGCTTGGGTTTCGGGGCGTGACCTTTTGCCTTTGCCCAACGCGCTTTCTGCGCGAGGCTCATCCGCTTGCGAGCCGAGGCTGACACAGTGTGTCTCCCTGTCGTGTAGGAACTCCCACCGCCCAACTTGCCAAGAACTGAAAGAGCCGCGTCTACGTGCTTAAGCTGGTTCGCCAGATTCGTTCTCAGCGCCCTCAACTCCGACACGATGGACGCCAGTCCCTTTAGATTTGCCATGAATTCCCCCTCGGCAAGGGATTGTAATTGATCGGCGCTGTTTCCTGAGCGGCTGATAGCACCGTCAACTTTTGCTGAGTGACGGGGATTGGGTGCTCGGAGGCGTTGCGGTTTTGGGCAAAATACCGAGTTGCGGAAGTGTCGTTTGGACAATTTGTCGGGCGCAGGCACGAGGAGACTCGAACTTCTGACCTCTACCTTGTCATCGCTGTTTTCTGTAACCGAAACAATCTAACCCAACGCTGGGACTGCCAAGTAACCAAGATCACCGCAAGGATACACTATTCACGGGAGTCGAATCGGGAGTTCGGCGTTCGTTAACGGCGCGACTCTGTAGCTTGCCGGACCTCAGAAGAATAGAATTTCATGGTCTACAAGTTGCGCCATGCCAATGCCGAAGAGGAAGATCACCGAGCTAACTAGAACCGATATCGTAGATGCGCTGCTCTTGGACAAGGAGCAGCCGTTTCACGGCAAGCTCGACATGATTCCCTTCCTGAAAAGAGTGTGGCCGTTAGAGTCGATGCCTTCGGAAGACAGCCGTTTCGAGAACGCCGAAGGTGACATCTGGCAGCACACGGTTAACAACTTCGATTACGATGAACCTGAACTTCTCTACAAAAGGCTTCGCATAACCGAAGTGCCCGACAAGCAGTTCGTCCGTTTTCTAGAGACGTGCCTCGCTCCTGTGGTCGCACGCGACCCGAAGCGAATCGAGGAACTTGCGGCCATGTTCAACGGCTATCTGAAGAACGATGGTTTCGTCGCACAACCATCCGGGCAAGTCTCTGGACGCACCATCTACAAAGTCGTCAGTCTGAATGGGGCCGGGATAGGCGAAGCTTACGAAGTAGTGTTGTCATTTGCGGGTGAAAATCGTGATTACGTCGAGCACGTAGCAGACCTTCTGAAATTGAACGACGTGTCTGTCTTCTACGATAACTTTGAAGAAGTTACGCTTTGGGGCAAGAATCTTACCGAGCATCTGCACAAGGTTTATAGCAGTTCGGCCAGATATTGCGTGATGTTCATCTCGAAGTACTACGCAGAAAAGGTTTGGCCTACACACGAGCGCCGCAGCGCGTTCGAGAAAGCCATAGAGTCGAAGGAGGAATACATCCTACCAGCCCGGTTCGATGACACGGAGATACCGGGTTTGCACAAGCATATCGTGTACATTGACCTGCAAAAGAAAACTCCCGAAGACCTTGCCAAGCTCATCATGCAGAAACTAGGCCGACCGATGCAGGTTCCCTTCTCCAATAAAGGCCACATTTAAACGCCGCGCCGAGAACTTTTTATTATTACGTTCCGGGATTGAATAGATTTCAGGCGGTGAAACAGCGAGCAGCCGCTCAATCCACCGTGGGCCCCGCCTCGCAACGCCGGGGAGGCTATCCGCTGACTTCTTGCTACGATGTCCCATGCCCAAGCCTCTGCCGGAAACCGACTTCAGGGCTCGACGAATTGTCCTCACGCGCCAAGACTTTTTCTTCGCTCCGAAACCCGCACCGCGCCCATCAGACATGATCGACAAGGCGAGGTGGGACAGCATTGTCGTCTTGCCGGACGATGTGGCAGTGCGGACTTCCAACTACCACGGCACTGCGCTCATGCAGCTTCATGATCTCTGGGGCGCGTGGATTGAGTCAGTCGGCGACAGGCAGGACTGCATGTTTCCGGCGATGTTGGATGCGGGCGACGATTTCTAAGCGGCGACGTATGCGGCTCTAACGGGTTTCTATCGTCTCTCAGCCGCCGCCCTGCGGAGTGCATTGGAGTTGACCACTATTGGCGCGTGGGCTCAAGTCTGCGAAAAGCAACAGGAATTCAGCAGTTGGCGAGAGGGAAAAACCCCTTTCTCATTTGGCCAAGCATGCGATGGACTCTGCGGAGCGACTACAACTTTGCGTGCACATCTCCGGGCGACATTAAACGATAGTTTCTTCGATCAGAAGAGTTCAGGCGACGAGGGTGGTTTTCTCAGGAGGATGTACAGCGGCGTGTCAAACTTCTCCCATGCGCGTCCGGGATACGCTGATGGGGCCATCCGCCAGAGCAACGGCCCAATCTACGTGCGCTCGGCTTTCGATCACGTGGCGTGGATGCAATGTGAAACGCTCGGTGTGTGCTTCGTGCTGGTTCTGCTCGCCCGACCCAAGCAACGTTTGCCCGAGCCAGCAGTTGAACTGTTCCAAGACGTGAAGCGCGTAAAGTCGAGGGCGACCCGTGCGGCCTTTGAATTTCTCTATGAAGAACCCCATTTCTGAGGTCCCTGCCATTAGGTCTAGACGTACAATTGGCGTCCGGGACCCTAATGGACTGGAAACTCACCTATGAGATGGCTCCAGAACCTCCTCCGGCGATGCAGTGGGAGGTTTATGAGAAACGAGCAAAGCGTGCTTGGCAAAAGCTGTTGCGGTCGGAGGCGGCCAAGGACGAAAACGCCATTCATGCTTTCTTAGAACAGCATCCTAGTTTCGTTCCCGGAGCCTTCAGCTTTCCCTCCTCAGGCCATTACCCGTTTCCCACAGCGGTCATTTCTAAGCCCCCGTTGAGTGCGCTCGGAATCAAGATTCCTGACTTCCTCTGGATCGCGGTAGATAGCTTTACGTTGTACCCGGTATTCGTTGAAATCGAGAATCCGACCAAGCGATGGCTAACTAAGAATGGCAGCCAGCACAGCGACCTGAGCCAAGCACAAACGCAACTCGCACAGTGGAAGGCGTGGTTTAGCAAGCCTGAAAACCAAGGGGTTTTCCTTGAGAATTTTCAAATTCCGCGCAGGATGAGAGAACTGGAATTCCGACCACAGTACGTTCTCGTTCACGGCAGCCGAGAGGAGTTCGACAAGCAACCGCACATGAGGGCACTGGCCGCGAAGTTTCGCCGCGAAGATGAACATCTGATGACATTCAATCGCCTTGAGCCAGTCTGGAAGGCTCAACACTGTCTGTGCGTGAAGAAGACGGGAAGTTACTACGAAGCCGTATCCATTCCACCAACGGTGGAACTATCGCCGCATGTGGCTATGGACTGGCAGCACATTCGCGGTAAAGAGGAAGCGGCGAAGGCAAGTCCTTGGCTGACGGAAGAACGACGCAAGTTTCTTATTCGGAGATTTGCATACTGGGATCAGTGGGCCAAGAACTGCGATGGGAACTTCGCAAGCAGTTCAAAATCCTTCGAGTAGGAGCCGCAGTTGCCTCCGACAACCACCAGCGTCCATACTCCGACCATGACACTCAAGAATGCGGCGTTGCTGGCACTGATCGGAACGATTCTGATGACGGCTCTTCTAGTGTGGACGTTCGTCTTCAACTTCCTCAATCTCCTGCGGGGCTTGGTTCCTGCGGTAACGCTGTTCCAGTCATTTATCTACGCGTTTGGTTGCTTCAGCGTGATGGTGTTCTTTTTCGTGTTCCATAGAACGCAGTCGTGATTTTAGCGAGAGTTCATTTTCCTACCGATGGTCTGCCTTGCGTGACCCATCAGGGAGCCCTTTCTGCTGGTATTTGGCTGCCCAGAGGGGTTCGGGTCGGCTGCGCCCTCCCGAAGCAGCCCTGCCGCCTCCATCCGCCGCCGCTCCAGCCCCGAGAAATTTCGCCGAACCGCGCGCATCCCACTCATGGATTCACTCTGTCACAGTTTTCTTGATTTGTCAGTTATTTATTGATCAAATCGCGTAAAGTATTGACGAATAAATACGTTACGAGAAAGTCCTTATTCTTCAAAGACTTGGCAGAAAAATGCCTCTAAGTCTTTAACTTTAAAAGACCGCGATCAGGGGGGATTCTTACAGCGGTATGTTCCCGTGCTTCTTAGGCGGATTCTTGTCCCGCTTAGTCTCGAGCATTTCCAGCGCCTGAATCACCTTCTTGCGCGTCTCGCGCGGCTGGATAACCGCATCGACGAACCCACGATCAGCTGCGACGTAAGGATTCGCGAGGCGGTCGCGGAATTCTTCGATCTTTTGTTGGCGAACTGCTTCGCGATTTTCCGCGCCGTCCAGTTCGCGCTTGTAGACGATATCCACCGCGCCTTCCGGCCCCATCACCGCGATTTCGGCGCTCGGCCAAGCGTAGTTCACGTCCGCGCGAATGTGCTTGGACGCCATCACGCAATACGCTCCTCCATAGGCTTTGCGTGTAATCACGGTCACTTTCGGCACGGTCGCTTCGGCAAACGCGTACAGCAGCTTGGCGCCATGCTTAATGATTCCGCCGTACTCCTGGTTCGTGCCGGGCAGGAAGCCAGGCACATCTTCAAACGTCACCAGCGGAATGTTGAAGCAGTCGCAGAAGCGCACGAAGCGCGCGCCTTTCACCGACGCATTGATATCAAGCGTGCCCGCAAGCATCGCTGGCTGATTAGCCACGATTCCAACCGGTTTCCCGTTGAAGCGCGCAAAGCCCACCACGATGTTCTTGGCATAGTGCTCGTGAACTTCAAAAAAGTAGCTGTCATCCACCACCGTGTGAATCACGTCTTTCATGTCATACGGCACGTTCGATTGATCGGGGATCACCGTGTCCAGCTTCTCGTCCAGACGATCGATCGGGTCGGTGCAAGCCTTGCGCGGCGGGTCTTCCAGATTATTCGACGGAACAAAACTCAGCAGCTCGCGCACCATCGACAAACACTCGGCATCGTCGCGGCACATGAAGTGCGCAACTCCAGAAGTTTCGTTATGGGTGCGCGCTCCGCCAAGCTGGTCCTTGGTGACCTCTTCGTGCGTGACCGTCTTGATCACGTCCGGACCAGTAATAAACATGTAAGAAGTCTGGTCGACCATCAGGATGAAATCGGTGATGGCCGGCGAATACACGGCGCCGCCCGCGCATGGGCCCATGATGGCCGAGATCTGCGGCACGACTCCGCTATAAAGCGTGTTGCGCAAGAAAATGTCGGCGTAGCCCGCTAGCGACATCACGCCTTCCTGAATTCGCGCGCCCCCCGAATCGTTCAGTCCAATGACCGGAGCGCCCATCTTGGCGGCCAGATCCATGACCTTAACGATCTTCCCGGCGTTGGCCTCGGAGAGCGACCCGCCAAACACCGTGAAATCCTGCGCAAAAACGAAGACCAGCCGTCCTTCCACGCGGCCGTAGCCGGTGATAAAACCGTCGCCGTAGAACTTCTGCTTTTCCATGCCGAAGTTATGGCAGCGATGCGTGACCAGCTTATCGGTTTCCTCGAAGGTGCCCTCGTCGAGCAGAAACTCGACGCGCTCGCGGGCCGACATCTTGCCCTCTTTGTGCTGCCGCTCGCGCCGCTGCGCGCCGCCGCCTTCCTGGGCCATCTGGTCTCGCTTTTTCAGTTCGGCAATCTTCTCTTCGAGTTTCATAGGGAGCCATTATAGGCGAGCCGTGCTCGTGTGGGGACGGGGCTTTGCCCCGTCCAAGTTTGCGTAGGGACAGCCGTCCCCGGCTGTCCAAGCCGAGCGAAGCTCGGCAGCTGTCTGTAGCCACGGCAACTCTGGCTTCGAGCCCATGCGATGCGGGAGAGGATTTATGCTCGCGGGGTCGCAGCGTCAAACAGATTCAGGAACTCTATTTTCTTTTCCGGCGGCAGAAACGACGCCTCAAACGAATTGCGGGCCAATTCCCGCAGGTGTTCGTCGGTAAAGCCGAACGCCTCCTGAATAAGCCCGTACTCCGCGGCCAGCGAGGTACGAAACATCGCGGGATCGTCGCTGTTGATGGTCAGCATCAGTCCCTGGTCGAAGTACCGCCGCACCGGATGTTGCGCCAGTTCGGGGCAGCAACCCGTCCGCAGATTGCTGGTCACGCAGATTTCAATCGGAACCTGGTTCTCAGCCAGCTCTTCGATCAATTCCGGATCCAGCCCGGCGGTAAGGCCGTGACCGATGCGTTCCGCCTTGAGGTTCAGCGCCCCCCAGATGGATTCCGGCCCGGCGCTTTCACCGGCGTGGGCGGTGAGATGAAGGCCGTGCTCGGCGGCGCGAGCGTACACCGCCGTGAACCACTCCGGCGGCCCAGCAAGCTCGTCTCCGCCAATGCCGAAAGCGACTACATTGCGGTCGCGAAACTGGATGGCGAGATCGAGCACGCGCTGCGCTTTCTCGGCGCCAAACTGCCGGATGGCATCGAAGATCCACACGAGCGATACGCCGAAATCTTTCTCTCCGCGCTGGCGGCCGCGTTCCAGCCCCTCGAAAATCGCCGCGAAATCCTGCTTGCGCCAGAGACAGACGCCGACCGAAACCATCACCTCCGCATGAAGGACGTTCTGCGCCTTCAGTCGCTCCATCAGTCGGTAAGTGATCAACTCGTAGTCTTCCGGGGTGCGCAAGTGGCCGGTCACATCCTTGAACGCTACGAGGAAGCCCGCGAAGTCCTTAAAATCGTAGAGTTGCTCGACGTCGGCGAGCGACGCTCCCTCCATCCCGTGCCGCTGGCGCAGTTCGAGCAGCGTGGACGGCTCGATCGAGCCTTCGAGATGCAGATGGAGCTCGGCCTTGGGGAGCGAAAGGACGAATGCGTTGGGTGAGCGGGAATCCATAACCGCAAAGTCAAAAGTTAGAAGTCAAATTGAAGAAGTTACATCAAGCCCGTTCGTGAATGATCCTCACTTTTGCATTCTAACTTCTAACTTCTGACTTGCTTTTGCAGAACTCGCTGTGGTGCCGGCTGTAGAAAATGTAAATCACCAACCCCAGCGCCAGCCAAATCACAAAGCGCAGCCAGGTAATAAGCGTGAGCCCGAACATCAGTCCGCCGCACAGAATCACTGACATCAGCGGGAACCACGGCACAAACGGCACGCGGAAGGCGCGTTTGCGATCGGGCTGCCTGTGTCGAAGAAAGATGACCCCCAGCGACACCAGCACGAAGGCAAACAGCGTGCCAATATTTGCGAGGTCGGCAGCGTCGCCGATATCCACGAGCCCAGCGGGAATGCCCACGGCAAAACAGGCGATCCACGTGGACCAATACGGGGTTTTGTATTTTGGATGCACCTTGGAGAACAGCTTCGGCAACAAGCCGTCGCGCGACATGGCGTACCAGATACGCGCCTGCCCGTACTGAAACACCAGCAACGACGAAATCATCCCCGTCAGCGCTCCGATCACAATCACCGACCGGAAGAACGGGTGCACTCCCAGATATTTCATCGCGTAGGCGACGGGCGCTTCGGCGGCTTCACCGGAGACAAAGGTCGTGTACTTCATCATGCCGAGCAGCACCAAGGCGACGCCGACGTAAAGCAAAGTACAGACAATCAGCGACATGATGATGCCGAACGGCAAGTCCTTTTGCGGATTACGCGATTCCTCCGCTGCGGTCGACACCGAATCGAATCCGATGTAGGTAAAGAAAACGATCGCGCCCCCGGTGACGATTCCGGCAAAGCCCGAAGGCGCGAAGGGCGTCCAGTTCGCGGGCTTTACCAGCATTCCACCGACCACCAGAAAGGTGAGAATCGCGCCGATCTTGATCGCGACCATGATGTTATTGGTCTCGGCCGATTCCTTCACTCCGCGTACCAGCAACAGCGTAAGAATAAAAACGATCAGGAAGCCGGGCAGATTGAAATAGGAGCCCGTCCACTGTCCCGAGGCCCAGACCGGGCTCGCCCATTTGTCGGGCAAGTGGACCCCGAACGCCGCGAATTGCGCTTTCGTATAACCGGCGAAGCCCACCGCCACCGCGACGTTCGAGACCACATATTCGAGAATCAGGTCCCAGCCGATGATCCAGGCCACCAGTTCGCCAAGTGTGGCATACGTGTAGGTGTAAGCCGACCCCGCTATCGGAATCATTGAGGCAAGCTCGGCGTAACAGAGCCCGGTGAAGACGCAGACAATGGCGACCAGCACCAGCGACAGGGCCAGCGCTGGCCCGGCACCGGGCCGACCTGCCATGGCGGTGTGGGTGAGCAGATAGTGGATCAGGGGAGTGTTGCTGATCTCGGGGGTGTCGAATTTCTGCCCGGCCATCGCGGTTCCAATGACCGTGAAGATGCCCGAGCCGATCACGGCCCCGATGCCCAGCCCGGTCAGCGACCACGGGCCAAGCGTCTTTTTCAGCGCGTGCTCGGGTTCCTCCGAGTCGCGGATCAGCTTGTCAATGGATTTGCGGGCAACGAGTTGTCTGAGCAGTGCAGTTCTCCTCTTCCCATCGAATGCGGTCCCGTTGCGTGCGGGATCCTGTCAATTTACGGGCTGTGCGGACTATGAGGGAAGGTGCAATGAGGCCTCCGGACCGGGAACTTCCATGCGTGGTCCGGAGGCTTGGTTCTTGCTGCAGCGCAGGCGCTTAGCGCTTCGACTGGCCGCGTGCCGCTTTCTTCAGCTTCTTCTTGTTTTCGCCGCGCGCTCCCGTCCGCTTGGCCTTGGGCGCAGCCTTCTTGCGGGCGGCGCGCTTGATCTTCTTTCGTTCCTGCGTGTCTTCAATCTTGGTGGTGTCTGCCACGTATAACCTCTTTCGCTGCTATTTCTTCAATCTGTCCGGCAATCCGGTTGATGAGACCTTAATGGTAACAGCGAATGCGCCGCTGCGAAAGTTGCGTGCGGCAAGCCTTTCAGCCGGAGTGCACCGCCCCTTGGCAAAGCTCCCAAACCGTCTCGAAATGCGGCTAATCCCGGTTGCCACAGTTCGGTCGACCGTTGCGAAGACTCCCGGTATGTTAGGGCCAAGAAAAACTTCACCGGCAATTCCTCCCCGAGAATCACCTCAACGGAACCCGCGCTGCCCGTCGGCGTCGTTTGCGGCTGGACGGTCTTCATCGGCATTCTTCTGCTTCTTTCCGCCATGCCCGCGTTCTGCGCGGACTCGTCCACCTTCCGCGGCAACGCGCAACACAGCGGCGTCTACGATGCCGCCGAAGTTCCCAAACTCACCGGCGTCCAATGGGCATTTCATACCCAGGGCCAGGTGATTTCGTCCCCCGCGGTAGATGGTGCAGTGGTCTACGTGGGAAGCACCGGCGGCAATCTCTACGCCGTCGACCGCGCAGCCGGAACCGAGAAGTGGCACTTCGAAGCCAAGAGCCGGATCGCTTCGTCTCGCGCGGTTTCCAACGGACAGGTCTACTTCGGGGCCTACGATGGCAGCTTCTACTCCGTCGATGCCTCCACGGGAAAGCTGAGCTGGAAGTTCCAGACCGGCGGCGAGCGCAGATTCGCCGCGCAGCATCTGCATGGATTGCAGCCCGCATACGAGAGCATGCCCGACCCGTGGGACTGCTACCTCTCCTCGCCAGTGGTGTCGAACGGCGCAGTCTACTTTGGCAGCGGCGACGGCAATGTCTATGCGCTCGATGCGGCACCGCGGTCGAGATACTGCTTCCCCTCCGCCTGATTGGAGAAGATCCCGATGGTCGACCCATCGCTTGAACAGATTTGCGTGCTGGTGGTTGACGACGAAGCTCCCGCCCGCCAGCGGCTGATCGACCTGCTGCGGAGAGACGCGAAGGTGGGAACGATTCTCGAAGCTACAGACGGTCCCGCGGCAGTGGAAATCATCCAGAACCGGCACCATGACCGGCACCCCGATCTGGTCTTTCTCGACGCGCGGATGCCGGAGCTCGACGGCCTCGGCGTGATCGAAGCCGTCGGCGTCGCCGCAATGCCGCTCACCGTCTTCGTCACCGCCTACGATCAGCACGCCATTCGCGCTTTTGAGGCCAACGCGCTCGACTACCTGCTGAAATCCTACAGCGACGAGCGCTTTGAGGGCGCTATGGCCCGCGTCAAGACTCGGCTCGACGAACGCAGCCTGCGCGAATTTGGCCAGCGCATCATAAAGATGGCCTCCACCGCAACGGCGGCTGGGGCACTTTCGAGTGCTGACCGCCGATGGGATGGCCTCGTAGTCAAGTCGGGCGGCTCAACGCGCTTCATCCGGGTGGTCGATATCGATTGGATCGAGGCCGCGGGCGTGGATGTGAACCTCCACGTCGGGGGTAGGGAACTGCTCTACCGAGCGGCGCTCAACAACCTTGGGGATAAGCTCGATCCGCGGCGCTTCGTGCGCGTCCATCGCTCCGCCATCGTCAACCTGGAGAGCATTTTGCAGCTCGAGCCGATCTCGCACGGCGAGTTTGACGCTGTGCTCAAAAATGGATCGAGAACCCGTGTAAGCCGCACCTATCGCACCCAGCTTGAGAAGCGCCTGGGACAGCCCCTCTACTAGCAGGCTGCGGAAAAACTGATGGCTTTGAAAGGGCACGACTTTAGTCGTGCCGTAAAGTCTGCTTCAAGATAGAGGCGGGCTTTAGCACCTGAGGGATGCTTCTAAGGTTATTCGCTTTGGATTCGTTCTTTTCCCGCAGCCTGCTAATGCAATTCCAGTTCCATTCCTGTTGGTGCCAGCCAGTCAATGGCATATAACTTGGGCAGAACGCGAAAACCCGCGTCAAAAGCCGATTCCAGCGTACAATGAAGACAGACTCATGCGGCTTGTTTGAGTCTGGAAGCTACCCAGCCTGCTCGGCTTTGGCCGTCCCTCCGCTTTAACGAGCTCCGCAGCCCACGCAACATTCACCCGTTGACCGGAGTCATTTCATGCGTTCCGACCAGATTCATCAGGCCCTTTCGCAGGGCATGAACCGCTTTGAAGTATGTCAGCTTGTCGCAAAAGGCGTGAAAGCCACCCATAAGACGGGCGGCCGCTTTGAAGATTCCATCAATGACGTGCTCACGTATCTGGGTACCCACGAGAGAACCCAAGCCAGCATTCACCTGCCCGTGACCGAAGCTCCGGCCAAGAAACCGCTGCAGCCGGCCGCATAAGCTACGCTCAGGATCAGACCCAGCACCGGAATCACGCCGGAATCAATTGAGATCAGACGCAAAAAAGAGGGATGGCAGTTTGCNNCGGGTTTTTCCGCAGCCCGTGATGCCGGAACTACCTTCCTTGACGAGTTTTTTTCGCAGCCTGCAAGGTGCTTTCCGTTCAGCCGTTACCTGGTGCTCTTGGCTCCAGTGTCGGCGAGCGCCACCACCACGTGCGTGCCGCTATCGAGATGCACATCACACTTGGCGCCCAGGAGCGCGCCAGATGCGTTCGAGAACGGCTGACCGTCGGCGTTGTTGGCCAGCAGCACTCCCGGGAT
>PKXK01000020.1 GCA_003132325.1 Acidobacteriaceae bacterium | reverse complement strand
AGCGGGTAAAGCCCAGGAAGGTGAAGGTCTCTGGTTTTCTCCACTACTGTGGGCAACGCCACAAGAGCGGAACCTTCACCGTATGGCGGATCACTGCGAAGAAGCGAATGGTTGCGAAACTCAAAGCCATCAAGGTTGAGCTTCAACGCCGGATGCATGATCGCATGGCCGAGGTCGGTGCATGGCTCCGGAAGGTTGTGCTGGGATATTACCAATACCACGCAGTTCCCGGGAACACGATGCAGTTGCGCATCTTCAAACTTCGCGTGTGCCGGCTATGGCAGAGTGTTCTGGTCCGCCGCAGCCAGCGCGCAGAGATGCGTTGGGAACGTTTTACCCCAGTCTTGAACCGATGGATTCCTCCACCCCGCGTTCTGCACCCCTATCCCAATGCACGCTTCTACGCCACTCATCCTTCGTAAGAGCCGTATGCGTAGACGCGCTCGTACGGATCTGTGCGGGGGGCGATCAGTAATGGTCGTCCCTACCGCGACAGTTATGCTCTCAGAACAGACTTGCAACGATGCTGGCCAGAAGTCCTCTTCGAGGAGATCTCCCGGAAGCCCGTTTGGGGCCAGTCTCTGGTAGACGACGATTCAACCAGAACCGCTTGACCGGCAACCGTTTTGTGTCCGCCACTTCGACGGTCCGCCTTCTGAGAGCCTTGGTCGAAAACAGAGGTTCCCAGTCATCACGCAGTCGAAATCATTAGGCGTAACTCCCTGCATCTCACTTCTAGCAGGTTTGGCCTGCATGGCTTCCCACGACAAATATTCTGCTGGGCCGTAACTTTTCCGTTTCGTTTCGGGATTATCTGATTAAGAACGAAGTGCCGCGGAGAACACTTTGAAGGGGCTGGAAGACGAGAACCTGACGAACCAGAACGATGAGCGGCTGCAGGTGGAGGCGGCGCGGCACGATCCGGCGCGCATGCGAGCCAAGCTACGACAGGTTAAGCAGCAACTCCGCGAGCGCATGCACGATTCCGTGCCCCAAACCGGACAGTGGCTCAAGTCGGTCGTACAAGGCTACTTCACTACTACGCGGTACCGGGAAACCTCACGAGTCTGGGTGTGTTTCGGGATCGGGTGCTTGCGCTCTGATGGCGTGCCATTCGCCGTCGGAGCCAGCAACGTCGAGTCTCCTGGACGCGCCTTCTTGTGTTGGCTCAGCGATGGCTTCCTCAGCCGCGAGCGCTCCATCCCTTTCCTGACACTCGCTTTGCCGCCAGTCATCCGAGATAAGAACCGGATGCGCTAACAAGCGCTCGTCCGGGTCTGTACGGGGGGCAACCAGAAATGGTTGTCCCTACCGTGATCAACAGCTATTTGGATTTGGTGCCCGAACCTAACCGACATCGGGGTCTATAATCCATTCATGAGTTTGTCGCTCCGCTTGCGAGCTTTACAGTTTGCTGAAGAACTCAGGATTCGTATCAGGGCATCGCTTTAGCGATGCCGCAAGTTCTTCAAAATCAGATGCCCCTTTAGGGGCTGGACACAGCAAATCAAGAGCGGTGAGCGTGTGGATCCGGGCGGTCCGGGCAAGAGTTTGGGCGAAGCGATTCGCGTGTCAACACCATTCCTGGTGGCGAGGACTCGATGCCCAAAGTAGGTCTCTTCATACCGTGCTACGTCGATCAGTTGTACCCGCAAGTCGGGCTTGCGACCCTGCGAGTGCTGCGACGTCTCGGCATCGATGTCGATTTTCCCGAGGAGCAGACCTGCTGCGGCCAGCCCATGGCGAACTCGGGTTGTGCGGAATATGCGCGGCCGCTGGCTGAGAGATTTCTAAAAATCTTCGGCAAGTATGATCACGTGGTCGCGCCGTCGGGAAGCTGTGTGTCGATGGTGCGCAATCACTACGCGCAATGGCTGGAGGGGAAGCCTGACTTCGACCACCTCCGCACCACGACCTTCGAGCTCTGCGAATACCTGGTCGACATTGCCCGCGTAGTCAAGGTTGAGGGCGACTTCCCCCGCAAGGTGGGACTCCACATGAGCTGTCACGGTCTGAGAGAGCTGCGGCTCGGACGCTCCTCGGAAGTGATGGTGAAGCCCTTCAACAAAGTGCGATTCTTACTCGGTCAATTACGGGGGATCGAACTGGTCGAGCTCACCCGCTTCGACGAGTGTTGCGGTTTCGGCGGCACCTTTGCGGTGAACGAAGAGGCGGTCTCTTGCCTGATGGGCCGGGACCGGATCGCCGACCATGAGAAGGCGGGGGCGGAGGTCATTGCCGGCTTTGACACCTCGTGCCTTATGCACCTTGACGGCCTCATCCGCCGCCAGAACAAGCCGCTGCGGGTGATGCACGTCGCGGAAATCCTGGAAGGCGCGAGACTCTCATGATTGGACATGCATGATCGGACACGCGGAGAAAGCTGCGCCCTTTGTCGCGGATGAGCAGCGAGTGCACTGGCACGACCAGGCGCTGTGGTTCGTACGCCTGAAGCGCGATCGCCAGGCAGAGAGCATTCCGGAATGGGAGGCTCTACGGGAAGCCGCCGCAGCCATCAAGGCGCACACGTTGTCACGGATCGCCGATTATCTGGAGGAGTTCGAACACAACGCCAGCGCCAACGGTATTCAAGTCCACTGGGCGCGCGACGGTGCGGAGCACAACGCCATCGTGCACCGTATTCTCGCGGATCGGGGCTTCACCCGGCTGGTGAAATCGAAGTCGATGCTTACCGAGGAGTGCCACCTGAACCCCTACCTCGAGGCCCGCGGCATCGAGGTGACGGATACCGATCTCGGGGAACGCATCGTGCAGCTTCGCCACGAGCCACCGAGCCACATCGTGCTCCCCGCGATTCACCTGAAGAAGGAGGATATCGGCGAGCTGTTTCACAAAGAACTCGGGACCGCCGAGGGTGCCTCCGATCCGAAGTACCTCACCGAGGCAGCGCGGAGTCATCTGCGGCAGAAGTTCATGGCGGCGCAAGCTGGCCTTACCGGCGTCAACTTCGCCATCGCCGAGACCGGCGGCTTCGTCGTCTGCACCAACGAAGGCAATGCCGACATGGGAACCAGCCTGCCCCCGGTACACATCGCCTGTATGGGAATCGAGAAAATCGTACCCCGGGCTCAGGATCTAGGCATTTTCCTCCGGTTGCTCGCCCGTAGCGCAACGGGGCAGCCGGTGACCACTTACACCACACATTTTCACGGCCCACTTTCAACGCCCGGCGGCGAACTGCACGTGGTCATTGTCGACAACGGCCGCAGCGCGATCCTAGGCCAGGAGACTTTCCGCCGCTCACTCTCCTGCATCCGCTGCGGCGCCTGCATGAACACCTGTCCAGTGTTCCGGCGCTCCGGCGGCTACAGCTATGGCTACACCGTCCCCGGCCCGATCGGTTCGTTACTGGCGCCGCTGCGCGACCCCCGCAAGTTCGGCAGCCTGCCGTTCGCCTCGAGCCTGTGCGGTTCCTGCTCCGACGTTTGCCCGGTGAAGATCGATCTGCACCACGAACTGTACGCCTTCCGACAAGAGCTGGTCCGACAGAAAGTTGTGCCGCTTTCGAAGCGCTTCGCCATGGCAGCAATGAGCGCCGTTCTGGCGAGGCCATGGGCCTACCGGATGGCAGGCAGCCTCATGCGCGGGATCGTGCCGCGGCTGCCTCGGGCTTTCGGGTATGGTCCATGGAACGCGTGGGGGCGCCAACGCGAGCTGCCGCCGATGCCGCAACAGAGCTTCCGTGATCTCATTAAGAAGGAGTCGAAGTGAACAGCCGGGACGCTATCCTCGACTCCTTGCGCCGCAACGCACCTCCCGTGTCGCCGCTGCCGGAGGCGCCGACTGCCATTACCTATGCCGACCCCGAGAAACAGTTCGCAGAAGCGTTCGGCTCCGTGGGCGGAAAATTCGTTCGCGTCGCCAGCCTTGCGGAGGTCAACACCGAGCTCGGGAAGTTCGACTCCTACACCCAGGCGGGCAAGATTGCCTCCCTTATCCCGGACGTAGGTAGGGCCAATGTTGATCTCGCGGCCCTAAAGGATCCGCACCAGCTTGAGGGGCTCGATATCGCCATTATTGCCGGCGAGTTCGGCGTCGCGGAAAACGGCGCCGTGTGGGTGCCCGGAAGCACGCTGGGTCCGCATCGGGCGATCTTCGTCGTGACCCAGCACCTGGTGTTGATCGTGCCGGCCGGCCAGATTGTTCATAACATGCAGCAGGCTTATGATCGCATCCGTCTCGAGCGCCCCGGCTTCGGCATCTTCATCTCCGGGCCCTCCAAGACCGCTGACATCGAGCAGGCACTGGTGATGGGAGCGCACGGCGCCCGCAGTTGTTCGCTTTTCCTGGTGGGCTCGCAAGCAAGATGACGCGGTCCCGCAGATAGCGTCTGCAAGCCCCCAACACAACGGTACGGCGATGAGCGAGACATCCTGCGATAAGTGTCGGGTTTGCGAGCAAGCAGACAAGGGCCGGAGGTCCGGGCAACGCGGGCAATGGTGGGCTTCCAGTTCGCGTGTCGTCGGTGATCCGGAAGTAATCCAGAGGGCACCGAGCGGATCGGTACTGATAAGCGTGCAACTGGCGTTTGCCAGACAGGATGTAAAGGAACGCGGGGAGAGAGATGATGCTGGGTGCTGGTCGGATGACAGCTACAGCCCGCGCCGACATTGGTGCTCGATGTTCAAGCCCGACGATAAGCGTGGGTCCGGGGTTTGCGTACAGACGTGTGATGACGCTCGTCAGTTTTGACGACGATCTCGATTGGGAGTTTGCCTTTGATTCGCGCCTTGAGCATCCGGCCGGCAGCTCGGAGGAGCCAATGGCGAAGAGGTCAAAGAAACGGTGTGAGGAACTGCCCATCTTGCACCCGGATGCAGCCGGCATCGATGTAGGCGCGAGCGAGTTGTTTGTCGCAGTCAGCGTTGGTCGTGATCCCCAACCTGTCCGCAGTTTCCCAACCTTCACTCGTGATCTAAATGCACTTGCGGACTGGCTACAGCAGTGCGGGATTCGCTCAGTGGCAATGGAGTCAACGAGTGTGTACTGGATTCCCGTGTATCAGATCCTCGAGTCCCGCGGGCTAGAGGTGTGTCTCGTCAACGCGCAGCACGTGAAGAATGTTCCCGGCAGGAAGACCGACGTATCCGACTGTCAGTGGCTTCAGTACCTCCATTCTGTGGGTCTGTTGCGAGCCACCTTCCGTCCTCCTGGCTTCATCTGCGCTATTCGCTGTCTCTGGAGACACCGCAGCAGTCTGATCCAGATGGCGGCAGAGCATGTGCTGCACATGCAGAAAGCGCTGGACCAAATGAACCTCCAGATTCACCGTGTCCTGAACGACATCACCGGAATGAGCGGCCTCCGGATACTGGACGCAATCCTGGCTGGCGAACGAGATCCCGTAACCTTAGCTCGGCTCTGTCATGGCGGCGTAAAGAGCAGTGAGGACACGATCGCCAAATCGCTTGAGGGTGACTATCGCCCAGAGCACTTGTTCGCGCTCCGACAGTCGCTGGCTGCATTCCACTACTACCAACAACCGGTCGTCGAAGTGGATCAGGAGATTCAACGTCAACTCGGCAGTCTGGAGACAGCGACAACCGCGGAGCCAACAGTACCCAAACGAACCAAGGCATCAGCCTATCAGCGACGCCGGTATGAGCCGAGGACGTTCGACCTTCGTAGTGAGTTGTATCGGATCTTCGGAGTGGATCTCACCAACGTGCCCGGCATCAGCGCGATTACAGCCCAAACCATTCTTTGTGAGATCGGCACAGATGTGTCCCGATTTCGCAATGCTTCCGCCTTTGCATCCTGGTTGGGACTCTGTCCTGAGAATAAGATCAGTGGTGGCAAGGTGCTCTATACGAAGAGTCGCCGCGTCAAGAGCCGCGTCGCCACTGCGCTACGCATGGCCGCGAACTCGCTGCATCATGCCAAAGACTATCTCGGTGAGTTCTTTCGACGTATCACTCGGAAACTCGGCAAACCCCAAGCAATCACCGCCACCGCTCACAAACTCGCACGCATTGTTGTATCACCTGCTCAGCACTAAAGAAGCCTACAACGAAACCGTCTTTCACCGCTGCGACGAAGAAGCTCTAAAACGCGCGCACTTTCGGCTCCGCCGACAAGCCGCTCAACTCGGGTTTCAAATCATCCCCCTACAGAACGGGTGATTGTTCCTTGGGAGTGCTCAGGTCCAGTCAACTTCCAGATCGCCCGTCACTCGGGACAATCGCCACGGTTTCCGGTATAGCCACATCGATAGGGTTTGCCGACTTCCGCGACCTTAGCGGGCAAGCGCCATATAACTTATCTAACTATGAACACCGGTTTCGTTGGCATTGGCAGCATGGGAGGCATGCTGGTTCGGGGGCTGTTGCGCTCCCGGGCGCTCGCCGTCGAGAACGTTTGGGCGGCGAATCGCTCCGAGGGCAAGCAACTCCTGGAAATTCGACATATTCGGGGCGGGAGAAGACGCCCGCGTCGGGCGCTGCTCTTCTACGATGCCGGGAAGATGTCATACACATAGTCGTGTGCGGCCACGACGGTCTGGTTTAGGGTGCGGGCCGTAACCCGCTTGACGATTTCCTCGCGGGAGAGATCAAAGACCGCCTCCAGAACCTGCGCGCGCTCCTGTTCGTTCGCCTGCCCCAAGAGGAAGAGTACACGGGCGCTGTGCTGGATGTATCGGGACGAAAGCAGTTGCCGCTTCAGGAGTTCCATGATGATGGGCGCTTTCGAGCGGTCAAAGCGGCCTGGATCGCCGCGGCGGTCCAGTTCGGCGAAGAACTCCGCTGTCCATTCGTTGTGGTAGTCCCAGACCTTCTCGAACAGTTCCCTGCTGAAGGGGGTTCCAGCCTTAACCTCAGAGGCGTTCGCGCCCAGTACGACCCCATCCTCGGTGAGCACCGGCCGCTGCAGATAGCCGTTCTTGGTGACGGCGGCTTGGTGACGGACAAGGCTCCACAGCCACGAAACATCGATCCGGTAGGTGGCGAGGTCATTCATGAACCGCAGCTTAGTCTCGTAGTCGTCGATCGCCGCCGCGAAGTTGCCGTTGAGGATCTGGAAACCGTAGTTCGCCGCCATGTAGAACGCGTGCTGGATGTGTTCAATGGTGATCTCACCCTTCGGGACGCCGTAGATGGAGTCCCAAAGTTCTGGCGTGAAGATCTTCTCCGGCGCGCCGAGGCTGTCCTTGGTAATGACCCAGGGCGTGATCTTGCCCTGCGGGTTCAATAGGCCGCGGGATTGCAGCAGGCGCCGTTCCGCGTCAACCAGACCACTGGCGACCGTGGGCACCGGTTGGCCTTTCACGTCCACCATCTCTTGTGGCTTATCGAGGATCGATTGGAGCTCGGTAACCGGGGTCCGCAAGGGTGCATTGCCAGCAGCCACGTAAGCCGTTTCGGGGCTGGCGACCCAGCTTTGCCGGTAGGCATCATAGAGTCGTCCCTTCACTCGTTTTGCAAGGATGTCTTCCAGGCTAGGCGGTTGACCCGCAGCCAGCGGCTCCTCAGGCACAAACATCAGACCCAGCAGGCGCTCTCGCAGCTTGTCGATGACGATCGCACGCAGAGCCAGTGGATTATATTTCGAGCGGCCATAGGGATCGCTCGCTTGATAGATCATTACCGCCGCCATCCCACCGATGGGGGCTCCCTGGCTAAGTTCACCATTCTTCATACCGGCCATGAGCATCATCAGCGCGTTGTACCGCTGATAGGCAATCATGTTCGGGGAGGCCATGCCGATCGTCTGCGGATCCGGAAAGACGCCTTGCGGCTCGTCCTTCCAGATCTCGATGAGGCTACCCAAATAGTCCCAGCGGCCGACGTTCGTCCCCAGCAGGCGGCGCCGCAAGACCCAGGCGATGGCGGGCAAGAACCGGCCGGCGTTTCCCTCCTCATAGAGCATCTTGATCTTGATGGTGCCGGGTTGGACGCCAATCATGCCTTCCAGCCGCGCCAGAAGCTTCTCCACAATGAGGGCTTCCTGAGGAGTCTGAAGCTTTGGGATGTAGTAATAGACGCCGGTGCCGGCGTGTTTGAGAGACTCATAGTTGTTCAGGGTCCAGAGGACGGTGATGGGGATAAGAGCCGGCACTGGTTGGCCTTCGACCTTGATGTGGTCGTAGCGAACGTGGAGGCCGGGAGGCCGGCCAAACCGGGTCGGCCACTGCGCCGAGGAAGCGTTGATCTTGTATGCCCGCCGCCGTCCCTTCTTCACCACCTCATAGGGGCGGCCGGTCCAGCGGCCTTCGAAAATCTCTTTGGCGTTCTGCATCGCCGCAAACACTCCCACGGGCTGACTCGTGGCCGTGCCGTCGGGCTGGAAGTGGGGCGGTGAGGCGTCTTCAAAGTCCGGCATATTCATGGGCGCCGGGCTATTCAATGCGTTGAAGACCATATCGAGCGGATGCCACGGCCCGGTCAGCTCCAGACCGGGATTGGTCAATGGATGAGCATCCCGCGGGATGGGCACCTCATCGTTGAGGCGCCAGCGCCACTCGCTGTCTCGACCGAGGAAATTATCAATCAGGCCTTGGACGATGTGGCGAAATGTCCAAAACTGCCCGCTCACAGGATCTTCAAACTTGTCGTCCCACTTCGGCCAGGCATACTTTTCGTGGACCGGCGCGGGGGATTGCAGTAGCGTCCGGCGTGCGGTCAGAACCGCGGCAATATGTGGACGCAACTCTTGCGTGAGCGCGGCAATCGTCTGTTCGACATTGACATCTCGGCCGTTCACCTTCTTGGTCCCGAAGATGTCTGGGAACTTCTGAAGAATGTCTTCCCGAATCACGGCGATCATGGCCTCGGCCTCCTCGGCTGTTTTCTGCGAGCGGTTGCCACAAGATTCAGAGTGTGCGTGAGAACTGGGTCGTCCCTACGGGACTTGAATCGTTGGGTCCAGTTTTCCCAGCGCTAAAGCGCTGGGCTAAGTTCGTTCGCCCCTCCGGGGCTGGATCATCGGGCATTTCTTTCCACTGGATTGCCCAAAAACGAGTCTCTCGCACACACATTCAGCGCTCCAGTAGAGACTGTGCCGGAAAGCCTCGAATGGAAGCATCCACTAGTTCTACGATGTGAACCACCCTCAGTCCGCTGCCGCTGGCCTTGAGCCCGCTGCGCAACTGAAGCAAGCAGCCGGGATTCCCCGAAACAACAATGTCGGGATTCGTGGCCAGCACGTTCCGCACTTTGCGTTCTCCCAGTTCCTTGGCGGGACCGGGGCGCACCAGATTGTAGATTCCAGCCGAGCCACAGCATAGCGCCGCTTCCGCGGGTTCCACAATTTGCAGGCCGGGAATCTTGCCCAGCACTGTGCGCGGCTGGGTTCGCACCGCCTGCGCATGTTGCAGGTGACACGAATCGTGGTAGGCGACCTTGAGGGGAATAGGATGGCGGGCTGCTCGCGGCTCCAGTTGCGCCAGAACTTCAGAGATGTCACGGCACTTGGCGGAGAATGCCTTGGCACGGTCGGCGTACCGGATATCTTCGCGTAAGAGGTAGCCGTAATCTTTCATGTTGGATCCGCAACCGGCGGCGTTGATCACCACCTGGTCCACCTGCGCCCGTTCGAAGGCGTCGATGGTGCGCCGCGCGTAATCGAGGGCTTGCTTCTCTTCCCCCGCATGGATCATGAGGGCGCCGCAGCAACATTGGTCCTTGGGAATGACCACCTCGCAGCCTTCCGCGGCCAAAACCCGGGCGGTGGCGGCATTCACTTCGGGGAAGAAGACGCTCTGCACGCATCCCAGCAACAGCCCCACGCGCAAGCGCCGTTCGCCCTGCGCCTCGATGCGTTCCGGAAGAACGCCGCCGCTCGTAGTCGTTTTCCCTGACGGCGACGGCATGAGGGCTTCCATTGCGCCCAGGCTTGCCGGAAGCAATTTGAGCAGTCCGCTTCGCCGCACCAGCGACTGCAATCCCGAGCGCTGGTAGATTCGCATGGGACCAAGCAGCCAACGCAGCCGTTCCGGCTGCGGGAAAAATTCAAACAGCATTTTGCGCAGGATGCGCTCGGCCATCGGGCGGGGATAATTGCGCTCGATCTGGGCGCGGGTTGCTTCAATCAGTTTGTCGTACTGCACTCCCGAGGGACACGCCGTCAGGCAGGCCATGCAACCGAGACAGTTGTCCATATGATTGACGAACGTCGGATCGAGCTGGACCTGCCCGTCTTCTTTCAGGCCGAGTTTCATCAGGTAGATGCGCCCGCGCGGCGAGTCCATCTCCTCGCCCCAAAGTGCATAAGTCGGACAAGTGGCCAAGCAAAAGCCGCAGTGTACACACTTATCGATCAGGTCGGTCGAAGGAGGATGGTGCGGATCGAAAGCTCCTCGTGGAGACTCGGGATTGGGGATCGCGGGTTCGGCCATCAGATCCCTCCCACGAACCGGCCTGGGTTCAACACTCCGGCAGGGTCGAATTGTGCCTTGACACTTTTCATCACGGGCAAGGCATCGCCGGCGCTGCCCCAAACGTCGAGCTTCGATTTCACTTCCGAAGGACAGCGCAGGACGACGAGTGAGCCGCCACGGGCTTCCAGGCCTTGCCGCAGCTCCACAATCGCGCTCGGGAAAACATCAGGAACGGCTCCCTCTCCCTCTTTCTCCATGCGGAGCCAGCCCCCTCCCACCGCCTGCGCCACGAGCCGCCAGCGCCAATGCGCCTGCTCCGCCACTTCCCTCACTTTGTCGAAAAAAGTTCCCATACTCGCAGGCAGCAAGGTGAACTTGCAGACGACGGAAGGTTCGGCCCCGCCCCACAGCGCTGCGGACGCATTCCAAACATCTGTCTGGGCTTCGATCTGGTTTCCGGCCTGACGACTGCCGGCGGCGAGCCGCACCGCCTGATCGACTTGCGCTTCGCAGCCGGCGGCGGTCCCCTCAAAACGGAGATCGATCTCGGGTAGCAAGGAACTTGCGGCACGAACTTGCACGCCCGTGGGAACCAGTTGGGAATCCAAAATTGCGAGAACCAGCGCATTCATGGCTGCGGTGTCCGGAGCGGAGAAACTCAGGCTCCGGCTCTCACGCGGGATAGGATGCAGGCGGAAAATCGCTTGTGTGATGATTCCCAGGGTGCCTAACGATCCCGTCGCCAGCTTGGGCAAGTCATAACCGGCGACGTTCTTCACCACCTTGCCGCCGCTCTTGGCGAGCGTACCATCCGCCAAAACCAAGGTGATTCCGATGATCAAATCGCGCAACGAGCCAAAGCGAATCCGGAGCGCGCCGCTGTCATTCGTGGCCAGAATCCCTCCTAGGGTTGCTTTCTCAGACCATGGCGGATCGAGGGCCAGGCGCTGGCCGTGCTCGGCCAGAGTTTGCTGCAATTGCCGCAGCGTGCAGCCGGCTTCGACGGTGGCCGTCATGTCGCCCCAGGCATGCTCGACGATGCGGTTCAGCCGCCGCGTGGAAACAATTAGATCGCCGGAGCGGGGAGGATTGCCCCAGTCCATCTTGGTCGCGCCGCCGCGCGGAATGACCTGCAAACCCGCGCTGCTTGCGGTCTTCAGCACGCGCGCCATTTCATCCGGGCTGCCGGGTTCGATCACCATCTGCGGCTGGATCCCGTCAACGGCGTCCTCCGGGGTGGCAGCACGCATGTGCTCGGCGCCGCTAATGGCGCGCAGGTCGCTCCACGCGGCTTCGCTGCCAGCGACCGAAGTTCCCGAGGATGAGCGCGCTTCCATAATTTGCTGAGATCTGAGAGTAGCGCCGCCGTCCNNGCCGAGGGCGAGACGCCCTCGGGACAGCCGGCAAGATGCCGGCGCTACTCGTTCTGCTACGCATTCTTACCGCGCCACTGCAGGTCCCCGCAGACTCTTAGAAAAACTGCGCTACTCCAGCGATCTCCAGCGGATGCGGTTGGTACGGTCCCGTCCTTTCGGCGCACAAGCGCGTCCGAGGAAACACCTTGCCGGGATTCGAAAGGTGTTGCGGATCGAACGCGCAGCGCACCAGTTGCATAGTCTCCAAATCGGGCTCGGAGAACATCTCCGACATCATCATCTTCTTCTCCTCGCCCACGCCGTGTTCTCCGGTGATGGAGCCGCCGCATTGCACGCAGAGCCGCAGGATATTTACCGAGAGTTCATAGGCGCGTTCCTCCTGGCCGGGGATGCGGACGTCGTACAGCACCAGGGGATGCAGATTGCCGTCGCCCGCGTGGAAGACGTTGGCCACTCGCAGGCCCGCGGCGGCGCCCATCCTTTCGATTTCGCTCAGCACTTTGGGAAGCGCGGTACGCGGGATGACGCCATCCTGCACGAGGTAGTTCGGCGAGATGCGTCCCATGGCAGCGAAAGCGGCCTTGCGACCCTTCCAAACAATTGCGCGCTCCGCTTCCGACTGCGCGACGCGAATCTCCCAGGCGCCGCATTGCGTACAGATCTCGTCCACCTGTTCCATCAAGTGTTCGACTTCGGCGGCCGGGCCGTCGAGTTCCACCAGCAGCAGTCCGCCGCAATTCGGATATCCGGCGTGCACCGAAGCCTCGGCCGCCTGGATGGCGAGATTGTCCATCATCTCGATGGCGGCGGGGAGCATGCCCGCGGCAATGATCCCGCTCACCGCAGCGCCCGCTTCGTTGGTGGAATTAAAGGCGGCCAGCAGCGTCTGGATGACTTCGGGCTTCTTCACGACGCGCAGCACCACTTTGGTTGCGATACCCAGCGTGCCTTCCGATCCGACAAAAACTCCGAGCAGATCGTATCCGGGACGGTCGACGGCGCGGCCTCCAAGATGTACCAGCGATCCGTCAGGGAGAACCACCTCGAGGCCCAGCACGTGGGTGGTGGTGAATCCGTATTTCAGACAGTGCGCGCCGCCCGAGTTCTCCGCCACATTGCCGCCGATGCTGCACACCGATTGTGAGGACGGATCGGGAGCATAGAAGAATCCGTGTGGAGCAACCCGCTGCGTGACCTCCGCGTTAATCACTCCCGGCTCGACCACCACGCGCGCATTCGGGATATCAACATCCAGGATGCGGTTCATGCGCGCCAGACTGATGACAATGCCACCTTCGACCGGCAGCGCGCCACCGCTCAATCCCGTGCCCGAACCCCGAGCCACAAAAGGGATCTTTTCGCGACTGCAGATGCGGACGATGGCCTGCACCTCCGCGGTGGACTTCGGTAGCAGGACCGCCAGAGGCAGAACGCGAAAATTGGTCAGCCCGTCGCATTCATAGGTGTGCAGTTGGCTGGGTTCGGTAATCAGACCCCGGCCAACGACGGCGCGGAACTGATCGAGGATGCGCGCTTCCATGGGGTTCTCACCCGGAAGCTGTCGGCCAGGTCACACGGCCAAGCCACAGCAGTCCGGCTGAAATGTTACACCAACAGGCGGGCGGCGCGAAGGCAAGTTTCTCTGCGCTGCAGACAAAAGGGTGTACAATCGCTTCCGTTTTTCCGAGGCAAAATATGGAAACTCCGACTCAAACCAAACCCGCCGCGCCGAAGCTACAACGCGGCAAGTACACGGAACTTCACGGGGATGACGAACTATCGGCTGGTTGCTTTGCTATGGCCAGCCGTCCGTTTTATGTTGACTTTCCTTTCTACATGTTGTAATTCCTCCCACGAGGTCCCAGGAGGAAATGGTGACGGTCTGGCACCAGGCCTATAACCCCTTCGGCAACGCCCTGCTGTCCACGCTCGTGGCGGCCATTCCCATTTGCACCTTGCTGTATTTCATCGCTCTCCACCCCCATCGCGACAAACAGGGCGCGAGGCATCTCGGCATCAACGCTCCGTATGCGGCGTTCTACGGGGTCTTGGCGGCGTTCCTCGTCGCCTGCGTGGGGTTCGGGATGCCGCTCGGGTCGGCCTTCTCGGCCTTTGGCTTCGGGTGCTTGTCCGGGTTCCTGGCGATCATCTGGATCATTATCGGGGCCATCTTTCTCTACAATATGACGCTCATGTCCGGCAAATTTGAGATCGTGAAGGAATCCATCATTCACATCTCGTTCGACCGGCGGCTCCAGGTGCTCCTGATCGCCTTCTCCTTCGGCGCCATCATCGAGGGGACCTCGGGTTTCGGGACGCCAGTGGCCATCGCCGGAGCGGTCATGGTGGGCCTGGGATTCACCCCCTTCGAATCGGCGGTTCTCAACCTCCTGGCCAACACCGCACCGGTCGCCTGGGGAGCCATCGGCACGCCAATTGTGACGCTGGCGGCCGTGAGCGGCCTTCCTGAGCTAAAGTTGTCGGCCATGGCCGGGCACCAGCTCCCCTTCGTTTCCGTCCTCGTCCCCTTCTGGCTCGTTGCCACGTTCGTCAAGATGGAGGGGGGTACCTGGAAAGAGGCCTGGGAGGTGTGGCCGGGGACACTGTGCGCGGGCCTCTCCTTCGCCGTCATGCAGTGGTTCACGTCCTCGACGCAGGCCTTCCACCTCATGACCGACGTGGTGTCGGGCGTCTTCTCCGTCATCTGCACCGCCCTGTTCCTGCGCTTCATCTGGCACCCCAAGACGCGGTTCCTGCTGCGGTCGGAACGCGAGGCCCTGGCCAAGGCCGGAAAGACTATGGCGACGGCGACCACGGACAAGACGGAATGGGTATACCGGTACACCGCCTCCCAGACCGCGTATGCCTGGCTGCCGTGGACGATCCTCATCCTCTGCTGCGCCGTCTGGGGCATGCCGACGTGGCGGACCTACTTGAACAACCTCTTTTCGGGTATCACGTTTCAGACTACCCTGCTTGGCTCCGCGTTCGGGGGCAAGCTCTCCCTGCCGACGTGGCAAATGCCGGCGCTCCACAACCTGGTCCAGCGCATGCCGCCGGTGGTCCCGGCCAACGCCAAGCCGGAAGCGGCTATCTTCACCATCAACTGGCTGTCGGCATCCGGGACCGGCGTGTTCTTGGCGGCCTTGTTGTCCGGACTCGTCCTGCGGTTGAGTGCGGCGCAATGGGGCGAGGCCGTGCGTCGAACCGCCCGTCGCCTGGTGGTCCCGATCCTGGTCATCGCGCAGGTGCTGGGACTCGGGTACCTCACGCGCTACTGTGGGACCGACGCGGTGCTCGGTCTGGCGTTCACCCGAGCGGGTTTCCTGTATCCCTTCTTCGCGGCCTACCTGGGCTGGCTGGGGGTGTTCCTCACCGGCTCCGACACCGCCTCAAACGCCTTGTTCGGCAGCCTCCAGCGGATCACCGCCCAACAGCTCCACTTGAACGAGACGCTCATCGTCGCGACCAACTCCACCGGGGGCGTCATGGGAAAGATGATCGATCCCCAGTCCATCATGGTCGCCTGCGCCGCCTGCTACGACGATCCGTATGAGCGGACCCATGCCCTGGGGCCGATCTTCCGGACGGTGTGGTGGCATTCGGTGGCGGGCGCGGCGGTGATCGGGCTGATCGCCTTCCTGCAAGCCTACGTCTTCAAGGGCCTGATCCCTGGTTGAATGACGAGCTACTCGGACGTAACTGTTGTCAACAGGCCGTTAGCACTCAGAACCCTTGTCAATGAGCGTTATCGCGATGTTAGTGCGCCGGGATAAACCGGCATGAAGCAGAGAATGCAAAATTCTTACGAGAAAGGACTAGCGATCTACTCGGCCCCGAGTCTTGCGCTGATACCGCGAGGGACTCAGTGAAGCGTAGACAGGGGTATAGAGCCTCCGTTCTTCCATTATCCTAAACTCGAATTAAACAAGACCCTGTGCGCATGCTCGAAGCGACCTAGGTCCAATCTGGATGGCAATCACGGCGGAGTACATGGGAAAGCAAGAAATCTCTTTGGAGCGCTTCTGGGATAGGCCGCTGCCGGACCTGCTGCATCTACTGCAGACAACTCCGGCTGGGCTGACTTCCGACGACGCGAACCGGCGATTGCGTCTTTATGGTCCAAACAGCTTTGTGCGGGAGTCGCGCTTCGCCGCTCTCTTCAGTTTTCTCCGCTTAGTTGCCAATCCTCTGGTCATCATCCTTCTTATTGCCAGTGGCGCATCCCTGGCGTTGGGTGACCGAATCGGCGGACTGATCATCATCTCGATCGTTCTGCTAAGCGTGCTGCTGAACTTCTTCATGGAGTTCCAAGCTCGACATGCAGTCGAGAAGATTCAAAAACAGGTCGCCACGACTGCTGCCGTTATTCGGGATGGTCAAGAGCGGGAACTTCTCATTGCGGAACTGGTCCCGGGAGACATCATTCAGCTAAATGCTGGCGACCTTGTGCCGGCGGACGCCCGGCTGATCAAGGAAACCGACCTGCAGGTGCGCGAGTCGGCGCTCACCGGGGAGTCTCTGCCCGTCCAGAAGTCTGTGGCTGATCTTCCATCGGGCAACCACGGGGTTGCCGATGCCAGCAACAGCGTTTTCCTGGGCACCGCGGTTCAGACCGGAATTGGTACCGCGGTCATCGTTCGCACAGGTAGGGACACGGCCTTCGGTGAAATCGCGAAACGCCTGGCCACGCAGCCTCCGGAAACCGAGTTCGCCCGTGGCATCCGGCACTTCGGGATGATGCTCACCTGGATCACGATGCTGCTGGTGCTTTTCGTTTTGCTGGTCAACATCATCCTCCGCCGTCCGCTGTTGGAGCCGTTCCTCTTTTCTGTCGCGCTTGCCGTGGGGATGA
>PKXK01000041.1 GCA_003132325.1 Acidobacteriaceae bacterium | reverse complement strand
GCAGTTTCAGCATTGTTTTCATACCGAGCAGTTTTGAACAGTCTTTACCAATCTGCAAAATGTAGCATCTCAAATGTAAAACTATCGTGCCCCGATGACACGGTGAGAGGGTTGGACTATCGAAGACGAACAGTGTCAGAAGATCGGCGGAGGGTATAAGGCAGTGAAGTTCAGATTTTTACTGTTTCTCTGGATGGAGCCAACATTTTATCTACGCTGATCCAAAGTCCAATGCCATGAAAGCTGACAGGAACCTCCCTCACGTGCCCGTCACGTGGAAGAGCGGCGCCTCAGCGCCGCGTGAGGCATTCAGAAATCAACGGGGCTCCATGGAGAAGTGTGCCCCCTCTGGTGGTTACGAATCGCACGGTGCAGTCTGCTCACGATCCTACACGCGAAATCGTTTCGCGAGTCAATTCCTTAAGTTAGCAAACCGCGAATCAGTAGTCTGTGCAATAGTGCCCACACTTGCCACACGGAATTAGTCGGAGAGAACCCTACTACTTTTCGTGGCCCTCGTTCGCAGGCTTCGCTGCATCTGCTTGACGTCGTTCCGATGGGCGACCGCGGGCACCTCTTTGCTGAGATTGTCTCCCGAAGCGAGTACCGTCGGATGTGGTCCCGAGATCCCCGTCGTCAGCAATAAGAAGACAATCCCAGCCCACGCCACTTTGCTAGATCAAATCATTTCTTCTCCTCTAATCGCACACCGGCGATCCAATGCCAAGACAAGAAGCGTGGAGCGTTCCGGAATGTTACAAGCTGCCCTGACGTCTCGGCCGTTTCAACTCGCTAACGAGGGCCTGGCACGGTCCCTGCTCGCGTCCCGCACGGCGAGGGATGCCCGGCCTGGCAGAACCGAAACGTGCTTTTGACTACTGGTGTGAGCCGCGCAGACGAGGTCCTCGCGGCATCCTTCATCGAGTTCGAGATAGTCGGCTATTTCTCCGCAGTCAGAATGGTCACAAACGATGAGTCGATCCGCTGGGTGCTCAAGCCGAAAGTGTTCCATGAGGTCCCCGTGTGATATTCGTTCGTAAAGATTCGACAGGCGGAATGTAAGCATTGGAGTGGGCGCGGGGCGCAGGTAGGTAAAGTTGCTCGTATTTGGCCCTGCCTTCGACCAACGTATTGTACTTGTCGACGGTGATCTTCTTGGCTTGGCCCAGGTCGGAAAGCAGTATGTTTCTTAGCTCGATGTTGAGGTCTTCGGTGATGACCCGGCCACCAGTGAGGAGGGCAATATCCCGCAACATACTCTTGCGCCGATCGCCCAAGCCGGGTGCCCTGACGGCAGCAACCTGCAGCGGACCGCGGAGTTTGTTTACGACCAGAGTCGCCAGCGCTTCGCTCCCGACATCCTCTGCGATTATGAGCAGCGGCCTACCAATCTTTCTAATCTGCTCTAGCAGTGGAAGGATGTCTCTCTTGGAGCTGACTTTCCCATCGTGAATGAGGATATAAACGTTCTCGAACGCAACTTCCATGCGTTCGGGATCGGTGATGAAGTAGGGTGAGAGATATCCGCTGTGGAATTGCACACTGTCCGCCTGCGTTTTGTCGCTGTCGCTGATGATGCTCCTGTCGCGGATCGCGCCAGATTCTTCCATAAGAGCCAAGATGTGGTCGTCTACCGTAGCAAGTTTGGCCGCCATGATTGCAGAACCTCCGTCCGCCGTGTTTACGCGGCATACTCTTCCCGCCCCTGTTCCTCGATATCACCAAAGCGAATTGTTTCGTTCCAACATAATTTGTGCGGTGCCTAGAGTGTTAACGCGCACTCGTCGCCGGATTGTTTCTGCAACGAGTTCTCGCGCAACAGGCACTTCACCTGCGCCTGAACATGTTGGGGCAGGCCCTGATACGCCTCACGTCGCTCCGCCCGAAGATTCCCGGCGGCTTGAATTTCATGGTTCATGTCACCCCGCTACCGGTTTTGTCGCCATGATCTACCTTCGTTTTATCGTCCAGCCGATCAATGACCCCGCGGCGACGCCTATCGCGAACGTCATCGCGATCGTTAGCACGCCATGTCGCTGGAGGCGCTCAGTCGTGTCATTTAGGAACTCTTCGACAGCATCACCGCCCTGCTTGGCGGCACGTCTCACTACTTTCACACCATCCTCGATCGCATCGGCTATCGCACTGGCTGCGCAGGAAGCCTGCTGCGCCGATTCAGTAACGTGTGCAGCCGTTTTTTCCACCACGGTTTGTGACATTGTCCCCTCCAAATGGTCATTACGATGCAGTGTTGATCCGTCTTATTCGCCGACGGCCTTCTCGGTTCGGCCAATCCATTTTTGAACCTTACCCGCGTTTTTCTCCGCGTTCCCGGAGACTTCCACCGCGCGCCCTTACGCCACTTCTTTTCTTTCAACAATTACCGGCACCCGCGCCAGTTCCTCAAATAGCGAGCGGTAGTGAATCATCGCCGTTCTTAGCTCTTCCGTAGTTGATCCGTCTTTCCCCACCCGCAGCGCAATCTCATGCGCGGACCGGTAGGTCTCCACCACTCGTGGATGGTCGACTGAAATGTCGGCGGCACGCTGATCGAAGTCGGACACCGGATAGCCACGAACTTTCATTAAAGACGACAGCAGGTCATCGGCTTCTGCGACTGCGCCTTTCGGGGAATCGACAAAACGACTCTGTACCGACTCCCACTGCTTCGTGAAACGCTCGCGTTCCATCGGATCAAGATCGCGAAGATTGAGTTTTTCCACTCGCTTCTCGCGATCCTCTAACTTCGCCTCCGCTTTCCGTTCTGTCCCATGCACCCGAACTGCCCGATCGTACTCGGGCCCAAATTTCTTCCGCAGATCTGCAGTTGTACTTCTGCGTTTCCGCATATACAGCAAAACAAGCACTGCGATGATCAAAATCACCGCAACGGCGAGCGCAATCACCTTCGGATCCATCAGATTTAGATTCATCGAACTCTCCCTGCATCAAGAATGTTCACAAAGCCAAACATTGTTCACCAAGGCCTCTGTCGCTTCAGAACCTCGTAAGGCATTCAGTATCGGCCTTTCGGCTCCGGACGACTGGTCAGAATTGATCGCTTTGGAAATTAATGTGGGATTGTTCTCCGGATTGGAGCCAGCCGATGCCTGATCTGTCCATCGCCGTCGCCGAGATTGGTTCACGAGAGTGCGCGTTGGATGGAGATGGCAGGCATTTTGCGCCCGGCACCGTTGCTGCGATCATTAAATCTGAGACGGCCTCGCGGTCGGTCTACATTTCTCCAATTGCGCAATGGCGGGCAACAACTGACTGCGTAAGTGATCTTTGGCTACGAAAGCGTCGACACATCTCAGTGCCTGCTCCGGGACGTCCACTGCCGCGGAAAGCATGATGATTGGCGCTAGCATCCTACGCTGGCGCATTTCGATTGCGACCTCATGCCCATTCATTTCAGGCATGGAGTAATCGACAATTACAACGTCAAACGAATAGATGGAGGCCAGTTCCAGTCCCTTGCGGCCGCTGGGAGCGGTTAGAACGTTGAACCCAGAGCTTTCGAGGAATGCCTTTTCATATGCCAGCACACCTTGGCTATCGTCGATGCAAAGAACGGCTTTGCTTTGGGGTTTCAGAGAATCGGGCGATCGGATGTATTCTCCCATGCTGCATTATCGATAGTTTGACGTGGATAGACTGTTCAAAATTGCTCACACTCGTATTGACTCGTGCCGTTCGAGGTGGCTGGACTTAACCGGACGGCCCGCTTTTCATCAGGAGACTGCAATCATCCGCGAGAGTTGGATGAGCTTCTGGGATCCATCGAACTTCTATCCCCGCTTCCAGCGCCTACTCCGTCGTTATGAACTTTCCGCAATGGGCTCGGCCTATTCGGAAGGCCCGTGCCCCGTCAATCGTGGCCAGTGAATAGTCAAACTCACCCAGTACCGATGCACTTCTTAGAGAACGTGTAAAGTCGTCGATTCGTCCGCTCGGAGTGCGCATCGTGGATGGCTCACAGGATACGCGGTGCCAAACTACTTGGGAGTTTCACCCCGGTTCGCGTCATTCTGCACGGACTTTGTTGTAGCCGACTTGTCGATCGTCGACTGGGTGGACAGACCACATGCAGCTGGGGGATTCGTCATCTGCTTGGCAAATACACGGTAACTCGCCCCGTCCGGATGCAATGGCGACCAGTATCCCGACCGGGTCAGCAACGGTTTGTGCTGGACGATGATCTGGTTGAAAAGAATCTTGACTCCACATTCGAGATTGTTCTTCGGCTGGAGAATGGTTTTGGCCGGATCGTGCGGCTTTAACGCACGGTCCACTTGCCAATTGAAATTGCAGCCATAACGCTTCTGGTCCGCGTAAGCAAGCTGCAACAATCCTTCCCTACGCATGGCCATTCCCTCCACCTCATCGCGTTTCGCGGCTTCCGGCTTGGCGTGGCGGAGGCTCGTATTCGGATTCAGTCCGGCTTCAGCGCCCGCAAGAGCCTGGAAGAAGTAAGCCCAAAATGTGCCTTTGTCGGATTCGCCCATCTCGTAGAATCGCGGGCAGAATCGGCGGACGCCCCTTGGAACCTGCGAAGAAAGCATTTCGGGCGCCAGCGCCTTCTCGATGATTCGGTCCCATTGTGGATTCCAGGGCGTACCACCGAGTTCAACCTTTTTGACGTCGATAGGGGTTGGCGGGACTGGTTGAATAGCCTGTGCATGCGAAGGTGTGGCTACTCCCATGCAGAATACGAGACTCGCGATGAACCGCGATGTGTTCAGCGCAGAGATACTCACGTTCAGCCTCCGGTACTAATCGGTCCAGCGTTGCCACCATCGCGTGACTCTCTGCTCCAGGTTCCGGCCGCAAAGATCATGCAGGGATCGCAGCGATCTTTCCTGGTTGAACACACGGCCGGTCCGGGAGTAACGGGCAGGCACTGGGGCTAGCCCATAGAGCCCGCTCTGTCATGCCTGCGACCGTAGCCTTGGATTCACGCCGCCTTGCGGACTGTCGTCGCCGCCTTTCGTGCGGTGCGTGGTTTCTTCCGAGTCGAAGGCCTTTTCGCCTTGGGCACGGCTTTGACCACAGATGGCAATTCCCGCTTGGGCTGTTTTGCAGTGCGATGATGGCCATGGTTCAGCGGTTGGATGCGCGCGGCTTCTGCTTCCATTCGCATCTGAGCGTCGCAATCTTTTTGGCGCTCGTCTTCTAGGTATGCCGGAATCGTTTTCGTTGTCATAGGCAGAGTGTGGCAGAACCGGCGACTTCCAAACTGTCCCATTTTGCTCTATGTCAACGGTCGGCATAAGTAGATTGGTGGAAGTGAGGTCCGGCCAAGTTCCGCGGCTAGCGAACCCTCTGATCCGAATGTGTAGCTTCTCAAAACAATCTGAGGGAATGAGCAATTCTGTACAGTCCAGGCGAGGGCGGGGATACTAGCATGCACACTTGCTCAGCGCGGCGCCTGAAAACACGGAAAGCCCCTTGGGGCAGGTATGGGTTCGTGTCGACCGGGTTGGCATATCTTAAGGAGAACAACATGAAAATGCTGCTGACAATTTGTTTCGCCCTGGCCCTGCTAACCGCCGGAGTGGCTTCGGCTCAGGACACCATGCACAATGACAACATGAAGGGTGATGCGTCCATGAAAGCGGTTCACGTCACAGGCAAAGTTAGCGATGACGGCAAGATGTTTGTGAGCGACAAGGACAGCAAGAGCTGGACCATCAATAACCCAGAAGCAGTAAAAGGACACGAAGGGCACCACGTCACCTTGACAGCACAATGTAATGCGGACAAGAACGAAGTCCACGTCATGTCGCTCAAGATGGCGAAGTGACCGCAAGAAGACCGACGGCATGCGGAAGTAGTCGGTCGATCAGCCGTGCGGGCTACTGAAATGGCGGGCCGGGTTTTGGTTCGTAAGCGGGCGCCCGCCAACTGGCCGCGTGAATCCGTTGAGGACGGCAACGCTCCGCCGGACGGTGACCAGACTCTGGACATCCTCCTCGGGTTCGCGATGGGCCACTTTTCTATACAGGGTTGAGATGAGCGTCGCCACAAAAGACCAGCTGCAAAGCTTGGCGGGCGTGACCGAGGAACAGGCCGGCCGAGTGACCGCAGGGGGTCATTATCGTCTATTGCTTGGACAGTCAGCGAAGCGGGCGATGTGGTGACGCGGCGCGATTATGCCTTATGGCCCCGGCAGCCGATCCTCCAATGTCTGGCTGAGCGACTCAATAGAGGTGTTCTGGCTGAGATCACGGATCTCCTTATCCGCCACGATGTTCTGAAGTCCCATTTGCCCGCAAATTGCGCGTACCATCTGTAGCAGCTTCGTGATTTCCTTCTCTGCCAACAAGTCAACCTGCAAATTCAAGTGGTCCCGACGCTCCCCTCGGCGCATCATACGATTCTGACGCATGAGTATGAAGCTGGAGAGAATGACGGCCTCCACCGCAACAATAACTCCGAGTAACGAGAAGGGGTAAGGGTCGAACGGTCGTGCGCTGGGAATCCTGCCGCTGTTTATCAGCAACCAGGTGACCAACAGCACCAGGTGGAGCACAACGAACAGAAGGCTTCCTGCGAAGCCTCCTACCGCATCGGCGAGACGTTCTGAGCTGGACCTTCGCTCTAGCGCTTCTTCCTCTTGCCTTACAATCGAGTCTATGTGCGACTGGCTCTGCATGGAATTTTCGCTCATGAACTAAACCTCTTGGAGATAGGATGTGCTGCTTCTTATATCACGCACCAGTCTGTTAAATAGGAGCCGCTGTCTCAGGATAAGGAATTTCTGCTCGCTGCCGTACCATAGATGGTCGCTTCGCCTCGGACTGGCGACGGTGTGGTGGATGAATATTCCATCCCGTCGAACGCGGAGAGGGCTTCTCATCCGAGCTAACTTCTAATCCTTAGGCCGTGATTCTGGTTTCTTGGAAACCGGAGAGATTTTCACCGCAGATTCGAGTGATCGCCGGCAACAAAGAGTGGGACGCTTCATTCTTAGAAACGAAAGCATCCACCACGTTCAATGCGGATTCTGGAATCGCGTCGTCACTGGAAAACATCACTATTGGCATTTGTGGCTTGAGGCGCTTTACTTCGGTCGCAAACTCAAGACCATTCATTTCCGGCATGTGGTAGTCGACGACCACGGCAGTAACCTCGCAGACTACCGCAATTTTTAAGCCTTGTCGGGCGGAGGCGGCAGTGAGCACCTTATATCCACGTCTTTCGAACAGCGCCTTTTGATAACACAGCATGCCGTCATCATCGTCGATGCACAGAATCGTTCTTTGTCCAGGGTAATTGAACATCATGATCTCTCCACACCCACCGCGATGATCACCGATGTGCGCCGGCCAAGGCTGGTCAAATTCGCACACTTTTCGCGACAGTTGTTGAACATGTTGATGCGGAGTGCCCAAATTAGAGGAGGGCACCTGTGGTTGCCCCTGCAGTTCTCGCCTAGGGTTGGTGCCCTGTAGAAACCTTTTCCCCGCGCGGGCGCAGGTAAGGAATTGCTCGTTCCAAAGCCGTTTCGCTGTAGCGCACCCAACGCGGAGTCGGACGTGGCGTAAGCGCCAGCATGTTGGACAAGTGACATAAGGACGGATGCAAATCCGCGACCAGCTTGATGAATGCCGTGAGCGGTACAGCGAGCAGCAAGCCCATCACACCCCACAACCAGCCCCAGAAAAGAATGCCAATCGTTGCCGCCACCGGCCCGATACTCACGCGATTGGCAATAAATTTCGGGATCAGAAGATTCGCCGACACGACATGCAGGAAGAGAATGGTCAGAGTGATGACAATGTACGGTTCCGGTGTGCTGAACTGAAGGAGGGCCGCCGCAAGAGGAAGAGCAAGCGCAGCGATTAGTCCGAGGAACGGCAGCAGATTCAAAAGTCCACTGGCGATTCCGAGAGGTATGGCGCCTTTCACGCCAACACCCCACAACACCAACGTCGTCGCCACGGCCATAAGCGAGCCGACGATAAGGTTGCCGGCTACGAAACCGTGAATCATCTGGTTCAAGGTCGTGATGAACCGAGCCGCGTCTATCCTGGAGATGAAGAGGCCGTTGGTTCGGATGGCCATTTGGTCCTTGGTGCAGAGCATGAAGAACGTTAGAAATGGAACCACGCCGGCAATAATCAGCGCTCCCCACACAGACCCCACACCGCGCACCAGATAAGCAGGCCAGGTTGGCGACTCCTGCAACCGAACCTCGGGGACTTTCTTGGTGGGATGGACGTCGTTCGTAAGGCTTCCAGCACTTTGCTGAAAGTTTTGGATCTTCTGGCTAATGGGCTGGATAGTTTGCTGAATCGTCGATGCGTAGACTGGAAGTTCTTCCGCAAAGCTCATCGCTCTTCCGTAGAGCGCGTAACCCAGCAGGCCGATCAGCCCGATGCCTGCGAGCACAATGCCCGCCGCCGCCGCACTACGCGGAATATGCAGTCTCTCCAGTTTCATTACCAGGGGGTCAAACAGGATCGCAAGAAATCCCGCCAGGACAACCGTGATGCAAATCGAGCTGGCGTAGTACCCGAACACCGTCAGCAAGCCCGCGACTAATATGAAGAGTAGAATCGCGATTCTGCTGAGCAGCTTATCGGATGATGAGATCGAAGACGGCGGCGCCATCTCCGGCATCCTCACCTGATTTGGTTCGGCAGCCGTGTTCTTATTCGTAACCTGATCAGACATGCGTTTCCCGCGCGCAGATGCGCTGTTGATTGTCCACAGGCTTGGCGGAGCGGGGTCGTGCACCGTGTGGTCGGTCCGTGCGGCTGACAAGCATGGCCCGCCTAGTGCAGAACTCCGATCGCCAGGCTGACGCCCGCCGGTCTCCGGAGTACTGAGCGGAGAGCGACGGTACGTCAGTTATATTGAGCGCTCGAACCCGGTCCGGACAGACGCCGCCAAATCTACTTCTCGAACACTTTCTCGATCTGTCCGACCTTTTTCTCAACTTTGCCGGTGTTTTTTTCGGCGTTGCCATCGGCTTCTAAGTTAGGATTATTCGTGACTTTGCCGGCCGTCTCTTTGACTTTGCCTTTCACTTCATGAGCAGTGCCTTTAATCTCATCCTTCGTACTGGGGTTCATTTGTTTGCTCCTTGTGGTTGAATAACATAGATCCGCAGATCCTCATGGAGAGGTCTCGTTCGCATCCGAAGCGCGCTCTTCCCTACAGTTTCAGCAGTCTGTCAAAAAACGATCGATAACGCTGTAGGGCAACGCGCAGGTCCTCAGTGGACACGTTGTCGCCGCTTTCCCACTGTTTTTCCAAGCCCGATCGCTCGTTGGCAAAACCTTCCGCGAGTCGCTGCATCACCGCAGCTACCAACTTGTCTGCTTCTTCAACTGTCCGGCGTGGTTCGTCCACGAAACCAGTCTGCACCTTGCTCCACTGCGATCGGAAATCTCCCATCTCCGATTCAGAAAACAAGGGCATGGGCCTTGAGACTGCAGCCGCACTTTCGGGGGGTTTCGGCTCTGGGTCTTTTACCAGCTTGGGTTTCTCGGGTTGCTTCGCCGGAATCAACTCGGCCGTCGAAATGTCCTCATCGATTCTATTTAGTTCAGCCATCACGCCACCTCTTTCTTTTCGGTCATTGGTACCTGTGAATCGCCAGTATCAAAGATCGGGTTTCCGAAAACTGGTCAGAATTGATCGTTTTGTAAATCAGAGCTGAGGCATCGTTTCTATGCGGCCTTACGCTGCGGTGGAACGCTCTTACCCAGAGCCGTCGCCAGGGCAATTTGGTGGTCTTGTTCGTCGATCAAGATCTCGCGAATTTGTTCGCTCATGGCATACTCGGCCAACTCCTCGCACTGGCGGACTCGCTCACGGTAATTTCGAATCGTTTCCGTTTCATTGTCGAGATCGAACTGCAACATCACGGTGGCTTTTTCTGATGTCCGGACGGTCTTGGCTTCAACCGCCGGCATACCGCCGAGATAATCAATTTGCTTGGCAATGATCAGGGCGTGACTCAGTTCTTGCGCAGCGTGCTTTTCAAGTTCGCCCGCGATGTTCATGAACTCAGCACCCTTCAAGACCTGTGAATAGACGACGTACCCGATGATTGCTTGGTATTCGCGCGACAGATCCTGATTCAACAGATCGATCAGTTCAGGACGAGATACTTTCTTGAAACCTCCAGCAGTCGTTTCATCTTTCAAGGCGATTTCCTCCAGGGTAGAGTGTGGGAACTATTTTCGGACCTTCCGCTCCTTGAAGTATGTAGGATCGGAGTCACCTTCACCGTACCAAGGACATCCCACCAAAACTGTGCAAAACGGAACAGTCCGGCAACAACAGATGCGAGCGACGGCGAATTGGCCAGCCCTATGCGGTTAAACCTTCTTGAGCGACGGTTGGTGGAGTCTCACGCGACCGTCGTCATCCCACTTAACGACCGCGTCCTCTTCGTTAGCTCGCTCAACTGTGCCGAATTCTCCATTCGGCTTTCCGAAGTTGCCCAAACCCTCGACGCGATCCCCGGGAATCAACTCTTGACCGGTGGCGGCGGGCTCGGAGAGCGGTGGTCTCTTGGCGCGGTCTGAGTCAGGGATCGCCCCAGCGTGTGACAGGGGTGGTTGGGGAGCNNCATGGGTCATAGAGTTCTCTTTCTCACCAGGCCGGAGGATCGCGCTTCGTCACGACTATTCACCGGCTCGATCGACACAGCATAGGCCTGGAAAGAACGGGTCGGCCGATCCAAAGTGCACAGTTTTAACAGTTAATTTGGCTAAGTGGCAGACCGTACGAATCGAGCGGTTAAAGTGATCCAATTTGATCAGACATCCCCCTTTGGCCACTTCTATGATGTTGTGTAGTGAAGAAGTGAGACGACCGTTACAAAGGCCCGTCAGCTTCTTCGTACAAGTGAGGTACCACATGTCAACCATATTGATTGTTCTTTTGGTGCTGTTTCTACTCGGTGGCGGGGGCTGGGGCTACTCTCGTTACCGTGGCTAGCGCGATTACAGGATGAGCGCAGGACTATGCGGCTTGATCCGAGTTCGCAGTGTGTTTTATGAGGGTTCGAATATCGAGACAAACTCGCGAACCCTTTTTTCATGTTCCCTGCGCAAGTTCAGCCCACCTGAAGTAGCTCTCTCTTCTTAGGTTTCAGGAAGACCGCGTACCCATGCATACGAACAAGGGGACGGGCAGCTCAAACACCCGGGTCTCGCTTCCTTCGAATACCAACTCCCTTCCGCACTCAGGCAGCTCTTATTGCGAAGAGCTGGCTTTCTGATTTTTAACCTGCAGATTATTCACGACCTGCGTCACGTTGGGCACCCCAGTTGCCACTTTCTCGGCGCGCGTGCGCTTGTCTTCCGAGTTGACTTCTCCGGTTAGCGTGACTAGGCCGTTCTTCACTTCGTATTTCACGCTCTTATGCAACTTGTTCTGGATCAGCGCGGCGTCCAGATTCTTCTCGATGCCTTGGTCCAGATCGGAGTTCACGGCCTTTGCTTCTTTTTCTGCGCCTACGGGAATCACGGCAATTTGATCTGCGACAACCTGGGCGCCCGCCAGAGACTTTGCAACCGATTCCGCTTGTGACTTGTCGCTCTCGCTGGCGACTTGTCCCCCGAGGGTCACGACGCCCTTGTCGCGATCCTGACTGACGGTGACGTCTTTGAAGCCGGCTTGATCGAGCGATTTACGAATACTGTCGGTAACATCAGGTGACTTCGTGGTGGTCTGCGAGCATCCGGCCATGATCCCGACAGCGAGCAGCGCGACCATAACTACTGACAATCTAAGCTTCTTCATATTTCTCCTTTATGAATTCCAGATGGAATCTCAAACGGCAATGAAGGGATGGCTAGCGTGTGGCCTTTGTATCCGGCGTGTTCGCCCCAGCAGCCTTGAAATTGAAATCACTTCCGCGTGATCAGGACGGCTCGATGTCAATCGAACCGTCCTGAGCCCTCCATTTCACCGGTCGACTGCAGCCTAAGCGTGCTTTTTCTGCTGTTGATCGTGTTTCTCTGGCTCCGACTGTGGAATCTTGGGCTGTGCGATCGGGACCACCGGTTTCTGTTGCACGGGCTGATTCGGCTGGATTATTGGTTTCTGCGCCGGAGAAGCCGGCTTCTGCGGATCGCTATGTTGCGAGTTGCACTTTTCTTGATCTGACATTTTGTTTCTCCTTTGCTGCTCTTTACTGCTGTTGGTAATTGATGAGTTGTTGCAATCGTGTTGACGCTGATTCAAACGTTTACCGGGGACAGCCGCTCAGGTTCAGGCCTGCAATCAGCACGGTCTTCATAAACGGCTCCTCCGCCGTTATGCGTCACACAAGGCTGAGAGGTTGATGCGTATCCGCACAATTGTGCGATCGTGGGTAACAACTGGCTAGCCAAACAATCTTTGGCTGTGAAGGCATCTACCCACTTCAAGGCCTGCTCAGGAACATCCACTGCTCCGGATAGCATGATGATTGGCGCCTGCGGCCTGAGTCGACGCATCTCGATGGCTACCTCTTGCCCATTCATTTCGGGCATGAAGTAATCCAGGATTACAACGTCAACCGAGTGCTTAGAGGCTAGTTCCAATCCCTTGCCACGGCTTGCAGCGGTAAGAACGGAATAGCCGAAGCTTTCGAGGAATGATTTCTCGCATTCCAGCACGTCCTCGTCGTCGTCGATACAGAGCAGGACTGCGCTTTGGAGTGTCGGATAAACCGCCGCGGGCATGGTTCACCTTCAAAACAATTTTCAACACTTCGGCGCAGGGAAACTGTTCACAATTGCTCACACCCATGCTCGGTGGAAACCGATCACGTTCCAACCGACACCCCAGCGGCTAACTTGCTGTGCAACGCAGGCGCGATTTCACAAGAGAGTTTGTTGCTGGGTTTCTTGAGAAATTCGGGGGAACAAACGTAGGCGTTTGAGCAACACACCTTTTCGAGGAGAAGTGCGTGTGGTGAAGTGAGTGGATGAATGGAAACGGAGCAGGTCGTCAAGCCGCCGACGCACCCGAGCTGACATTCAGTATTGCTCACCATCGCGTGAGGCCGCGTAGACTTGGCCTTCCTCGGCGGGCTCTTCTCGAAGGAGGACATCGGCAGCTATACCAGTTCGTATGAGAAAAAAAGGGGATACGCATCACGCATTCGGGAATAGAGTTCTCATTCGTCACCAGCGCTCGCGGCATGACATTCCGTACTCAAAACCGCAGGTACTTTCGTAATGTGGCGTCCTCATCTGGACGTGGCAAAATTGAACCTAATCTTCGAGCGCAGTATGTGGCGCTTACTGTTCGGCGGATCAGGCAGCTCCTCCCCACAAGCAATTTGCACACACGCGTTTGCGAAGGGATTCTGATCGGTTTCTTCATGATCAAGATGGTCCGGGCTACGCTGAGAACCGTCAACACGCGGTCTGGGAGTCTAGTAGCACGTCCGAAATTGCCCTTTGTATTTGGTTTTCTCGTGACGGCCATCGCCGTCTTAGCTGCTCTCTCTTGGTCTCACAAGAATCAGATCGACGAAGCCCGCTCTGCCCAAGTAATTCTCAATCAAATTGCAGTTCTTACGCGAGATATCAACAATCTTACGTTGGCAGCCTTGCAAACGCAGAACCTGACCCCCGAAGCGGACACAGAGATGCTGGAGGCAAGACACGCACTGCCTGAAGCAGTGCTGGCGGCACACCTTCATGCTTATCACACCGCTGCCCTAGAGAAGGTCTGGCCCGCGTTAGACAACTACATTACGTCGGCCGGCCGACAATGGATCCTGATGCAAGTTGGGGACTTTGACGAGGCCAAGCAGGCCGATTTCCAGGCGATCAGCCCCCAGTTCGACTTGATGCAGCACCAAGTGCAGATTGCCATTGAATCCGAGGACAAATGGGCCCAAGGTGTTGCGCTGAGAGCTCGAAACGAATTGCTGGCGGCCGCACTATTGGCAGCGGCCGCCATCCTGATACTTTTTCTCCGGCTCAAGAGACAAGAGCACCTCGACCAGTTGGAAGTAACCGAACGCACCGCCCTCCGCGAGAGCGAAGAGCGCTTCCGCGCTCTCACCGAGCAGTCAACCGACATCATTCTTATCGCCGATCGCTCTGGCCAAATCAAGTACGCTAGTCCTTCCGTTCATACAGTTCTAGCGGTGCATGGAGCCAGTCTCGTGGGAACGAACATGATCGCCCTGGTGCATCCGGACGATTTCGCGAAGACCATGAGCACAGGGTCGCGATCGGTAGCGTATGGACAGAATCCGAGACAGAATCCGATAGTTGAGTTCCAGCTGCGACATGCAGACGGAAGGTGGCTGTATTTCGAGTGTGTTGTTCGAAACTTGATTCAGCACAAGAATATCGGCGGCATTGTCTACAATGCCCGCGATATAACAGAACGGAAACATGCTCAGGAAGAATTGCTTTTTAACGCTACCCACGATGTGCTCACCGGCCTTCCAAACCGGGCCTTGTTTTTGGGACGTTTGCAAAGCGTCGTGGATCGGATGAAAAGGCACCCACACCAGGCCGCTGCCGTCCTTTTCATTGACATCGACGACTTCAAGGTCGTCAACGACTGCTACGGCCACGTAATCGGGGACGCTCTAATCAAAGAAGTGAGCAACAGACTGCGGGCTTGCTTGCGCAGCGACGGCACAATAGCCAGGATGGGTGGAGATGAGTTTACGGTTCTAGTGGAGGAAGTGACTGACCCGAGCGATGCCATTCGTGTAGCTGAAAGAATCCAGTCTTCATTTGAGCGGCCGTTCCTACTGGAGGGACTTGAGGTCTTCAAGAGCATGTCAATTGGCATCGCGCTGACATCACCAGAGACATCTGCGGAGGCGGTGCTTCAGAATGCCGATATCGCTATGTATCGTGCGAAAAGCCAAGGCAAGGCTTGCAGTGAGCTCTTTGACCGCCCGATGCACGAGCAAGTCATGAGTCGACTTCTTCTAGAAGCCAAGCTGAGATATGCTCTCGAGAATGAAGAACTGACACTTCACTACCAGCCAATCGTCGCGGTAGATACGAGGGCAGTGCAGGGCTTCGAAGCTCTCTTGCGGTGGCAGCCCTCGGGATCGAATTCGATACCACCAAGCACTTTTGTCCCGGTAGCAGAACAGTGCGGCCTGATTGTTCCTATTAGTGTTTGGGTGTTAAAGAAGGCGTGTTTAGAGGCGGCAAGTTGGCGACAGCGCTATCCTGCCGACCCGCCGTTATATGTCAGCATTAACATCAGTTCAAAGCATTTCTCTCACGCCGGTTTTATTGGGCACGTCAAAGATGCACTTGAAGAGAGTGCGATTGATCCGCAGTGCATAACCATCGAGCTCACCGAGAGCTTGGCCATGAACGACGTTGCGGCGACCTTCCAAACAATGTCGCAGCTACGGACTTTAGGAGTGAAGCTGAGTATCGACGATTTTGGTACCGGATATTCCTCTCTGAGCTATCTCCGTCGTTTTCCAGTCGACACCCTGAAAATCGATCAGTCGTTCGTTAAGACGATGGATGCCGAAAACTACGCCATCGTTAAGACAATCATCGGGCTGGCGCGTAATCTAGAGCTTAAAGTGGTCGCTGAAGGGGTGGAAACACCTAGCCAACACCAACTGTTGGCGTTGGCCGGTTGTGGATCAGCCCAGGGATACTTGTTTGCGGAACCCATGCCGGCGAAGAGTGTTGGCGTTTTCATTGAGTCCAGCCGGCGGAACTCCGGACAAACTAAACAGATAGGCTTGGCACGCTCGACAGCGGGACTTTGATTCTTCAGGGAGAGACGATTCCCTCGGGGACTTTCCACTTTTCCAGGCGCAGTCGGTGCCTATGACGTTACGCCAAACGGCTGCTGGTTCGCTGATTCCCATTCGGAACACTGTGCAGAACAGCTCACTTCGAAAAACACCGCAGAGGCATATAATGACGGGCTATTCGGAGCGAAAAGGAGATTCCGATTGACCGTTGACACCAGTGAGCAACCCCACATCGACCGCAACCATCAACTCTCGGCCCACGGTTCGGAAGCTCACCGCCGGAAAGTAGTGTGGGTCGTCATATGGATTCTGTTGGTGCTCGTCGTTGTGCTCGCCGTCGTGCTGATATGGCGCCACCTCGCTGCCGCGAAAAAAGTCGCGCCCGCGCCGCCGAAGATCACGATCACAACCGCGACCGCTGCCAAAGGCGACATCGGCGTTTACCTTGATGCAATCGGCACGGTCACTCCCGTCTATACCGCTTCGATCACCAGCCAGGTGAATGGCCTGGTCGTCGCTGTGCACTTTAAGGAAGGTCAGCTGGTGAGCAAGGGCGATCCACTGATTGACATCGACTCGCGCACCTACCGCGCAACGCTCTTACAGGCGCAAGGGTTGCTGGAGCGAGACGAGAATCTGCTTGCCCAGGCAAAGATGGACCTTGAGCGCTACCGTGCCGCGTTGGCGCGCAACGCGATTGCAAAGCAGATCGTGGATGACGAAGAAAAGCTTGTGCTGCAGGACCAAGGCACAGTAAAGAACGACCAGGGCGCGGTGCAATACGACCAGGTTCAGGTTGACTACTGCCACATCACCGCTCCCATCGCTGGGCGGGTAGGTCTACGGCTGGTGGATCCGGGCAACGTGGTGCAATCTTCTGGAACCGCGACTCTGGCGGTTATCACGCAGTTGACGCCCATCACCGTAATCTTCACCATACCGGAAGACAGTCTCGGCCCAGTTGAAGCTCAACTGCGCAAGAAGGCTAAGCTCACCGTCGATGCTTTTGATCGCACAGCGCAGACAAAGATCGCCAGCGGGAAGCTGCTGACGCTCGACAACCAGATTGACACCACGACGGGAACAGTTAAAGCACGAGCCGTCTTCGACAATAAGAATGATGCGCTCTTCCCCAACCAGTTTGTCAACACGCGGCTGCTGGTGAATACGTTGCAGGGGGTGACGCTGGTTCCAGCATCCGCCATTCAACAAAATGGTCAAGCATCGTTCGTGTATGTGATTCAAAATAATATCGCGCATATGCGCGTCATAAAGCCGGGAGTTACAGACGGCGGTTTAACGCAGGTTGACGGCATCAATGCTGGAGACGTTGTCGCCAACAGCAGCTTCGATAAGTTGCAGGAGAACGCCGCAGTCGTTGTTCCGAATCAGGTTTCGAACAAGGGATCGACCAAGCCTGCCGCGGCCGGCGCGAACGGGAGCAGCGCCCCGTGAGTCCATCTCGTCCGTTTATCTTGCGGCCCGTTGCGACCTCTTTGCTGATGGCTGCCATCCTCCTGGTCGGCATTGTTGGTTATACGCAACTGCCGGTCTCCGCCTTGCCGGAAGTCGACTATCCGACGATTCAGGTAGTCACGTTTTATCCCGGAGCAAGCCCGACGGTAATGTCGACGACGGTGACGGCGCCACTGGAGCGCCAATTCGGCCAACTACAGGGTTTGAGCCAGATGACCTCCACCAGTTCCGGTGGCACTTCCGTCATTGTGCTGCAGTTCAACCTCAGTCTGAATATTGATGTAGCTGAGCAAGAGGTACAGTCTGCCATCAACGCGTCGCAGAGTCTGTTGCCATCCATTCTGCCCTCGCCGCCCATCTACAGTAAGACGAATCCAGCCGATGCCCCTGTGCTCACCCTGGCCATCACCTCAAGTTCCATGCCGCTTTCTCAGGTCGAGGACCTTGTGGACACGCGCCTTGCGCCTAAGATCTCGCAGCTCAGCGGGGTCGGTCTGGTAACCATCAGCGGCGGCCAAAAGCCCGCCGTCCGCATTCAAGCCAATCCTACGGCTCTGTCCTCCTACGGCATGAACCTGGAAGACCTGCGTACGGCGCTAACCAATGCCAGTGTGAACGCCGCCAAAGGGAACTTCGATGGGCCGCGCCAGGACTACCAAATCGACGCCAACGATCAACTGATCACCAGCGACGACTATCGGAAGGTTGTAGTCGCCTACCGTAACGGCGCGCCGGTGATGCTGACCGACGTGGCAAACGTCGTGAATGGCGTCGAGAACAACAATCAGGCAGCATGGATGAACCAGACCCCAGCCGTCATCCTGAATGTACAACGCCAGCCCGGAGCCAACACGATCGCCGTGGTTAAGAGCATAAAGCAACTCATGCCGCAGCTTCAGGCCAATCTACCCACGGGCATTCAGGTGACCACGCTCACCGATCTCACCACCGCCATCGAAGCATCGGTTTCCGACGTTAAGTTCGAGTTGTATTTGACGGTCGGACTCGTCGTGCTCGTCATCTTCCTCTTCTTGCGGAGTGTATACGCCACCATCATCCCGGCTGTGGCCGTGCCATTGTCGCTGGTTGGCACCTTCGCGGCGATGTACATCCTGGGTTACAGCCTGGATAACTTATCGCTGATGGCACTTACTATCTCCACCGGGTTCGTGGTGGACGATGCCATCGTGATGATCGAAAACATCGCGCGCTACATCGAGGCGGGCGATCCACCCATGGAAGCGGCGCTCAAAGGTGCGGAGCAAATCGGCTTCACCATTCTCTCGCTGACCGTGTCCCTTATCGCCGTACTGATTCCGCTGTTGTTTATGGGCGACGTTGTGGGGCGCCTGTTCCGCGAGTTTGCCGTGACCCTCGCCGTCACCATCATCGTTTCGGCCGTGGTCTCCCTTACGCTTACTCCCATGATGAGTGCGCGCATCTTGCGGCGCCAGCCCAAAGAGCAGCAGGGACGCATCTATCGAGCCTCGGAGCGCGCTTTCGAAGGGATGATCGCCTTCTATGGCCGGACGCTGAAGTTTGTTCTGGGTTACCAGACGATTACGCTGTTGGTCGCGGTGTCCACACTGCTGCTTACGGTCTTCCTTTACATCATTATCCCCAAAGGATTCTTCCCGGTGCAGGACACGGGCGTAATCCAGGGCATCTCGCAGGCGCCGCAGACGATTGGCTCAATGGCCATGGCAGCGAAGCAGCAGGAATTGGCGAAGCTAGTTCTGGCTGACCCGGCTGTCGAAAGCCTCTCGTCGTTCATCGGCGCCGATGGTACGAACACCACGATCAACAGTGGCAGAATGTCGATCAATCTGAAGCCGCTCGCCCAGCGCAAGATGAGCGCTTCCGACGTAATCCGCCGGCTCAAGTCGAAACTCGATCAGGTTCAGGGGATCGAACTTTTCATGCAACCGGTGCAGAACATCACTGTGGACGATCGGGTAAGCCGCACGCAATACCAGTACACGCTCGAAGACCCCGATGCTAATGAACTCAATGACTGGACCAACCGTTTCGTCGCCCGTCTGAAGCAGTTGCCGGAACTGGAAGATGTCGCGACCGATCAACAAACGGGAGGCCTGGCCGTATCTCTGGTGATTGACCGGGTCACGGCGTCGCGATTTGGCATCGCGCCGACGACCATCGACAACACGCTCTATGACGCCTTCGGTCAGCGGCAGATCAGCACGATGTATACGCAGGTGAATCAGTACCACGTTGTGCTGGAGAGTGAACCGCAATTTCAGAAGGACCCGAATAAGCTGAACCATCTCTACATCCAGTCCAATGCGTCCTCAGGAGCAACCGGCGCGGGAGCCTCCTCCTCATTCGCGTCCTCAGGAGCATCCGCCGCGGGGTCGAATGCGCTGACGACTTCATCACTGTACACTCCGTCGGCAAATTCCATGGCTCCTCCTGGGAACGCGCTTTCGGCGAGCGCCTCCTCGACATCGAGCCGGGGAGCAAACTCCGCAGGCATTACAAGTTCGGCCACCAGCAGTGCCGTGCCGCTGAGCGCTTTCTCGCACTTTGAGAAGACGACCGAGGCGCTCTCCATTAACCACCAGGGTCAATTTCCGGCCATCACCATATCGTTCAATCTCGCGCCGAATGCCGCGCTGGGCGAAGCCATTACGGCGGTCGACAAAGCGCAGAAAGACATGCAGATGCCTCCTAGTCTGCAATCAGGATTTCAGGGCACGGCGGCATCATTCACCGCTTCACTATCCAATGAGCCGTTGCTCATTCTCGCCGCGCTGGTCACGGTGTACATCGTTCTGGGAGTTTTGTACGAAAGCTTTATTCACCCGATTACGATTCTGTCCACGCTGCCGTCAGCGGGCGTGGGCGCTTTCCTCGCGCTGCTTCTCTTCGGCCAGGATTTGAGCGTGGTCGCGATCATCGGCATTGTCCTGCTGATCGGTATTGTGAAAAAGAACGGCATCATGATGGTGGACTTCGCGCTGGAAGGCGAGCGAGAACACGGCAAGAACGCGACCGATGCAATTTACGATGCCTGTTTGCTCCGCTTCCGCCCCATTATGATGACCACCATGGCGGCGCTGCTGGCGGGACTGCCGCTGGCGCTGGGAACTGGTTTCGGTTCTGAGTTGCGCCGGCCGCTGGGCATCGCCATGGTGGGCGGGCTGCTGCTGAGCCAGGTGCTCACCCTTTACACCACGCCCGTGATCTATATCTTCTTTGACAATCTGGCGCAGCGCTTTGGGCACAGAGCGGAAACCGGGGACGGAGAACAGGCAGGGCCCGCATGAACGTCTCCGCACCTTTCATTCACCGGCCAGTGGCTACCACGCTGCTCACGGTGGCGATCGCCCTTGCCGGGGCGATTGCGTATGNNCATTATGGCATCGTCCGTCGCCACTCCCCTGGAGCGGCAGTTGGGCCATATTGCCGGGGTGACGGAGATGACCTCCTCCAGCACGCTCGGCAGCACCTCGATCACCATTCAGTTTGACCTCAACCGCGACATAGACGGAGCGGCGCGCGATGTGGAGGCCGCCATCAATGCGGCGCGAAGCTATCTGCCCGCCAATCTGCCCGGCAATCCGACCTATCGCAAGGTCAATCCCGCCTCTGCACCGATCATGATCATCGGCCTTACCTCCGACAAATATGGTCCCGATAAAATCTATGACGAAGCCTCCACCGTCCTCGCGCAAAAGTTGTCGCAGATACAAGGCGTAGGGCAGGTCTCGGTCGGAGGTGGCGCGTTGCCGTCGGTGCGTGTGGATGCAAATCCCACACAACTAGCCGGCTATGGACTTACCGTTGCGAGTTTGCAGTCCGTGCTGAGCCTGCAGAACTCCGATCTGGCCAAAGGCCAAATCACCGATGGCACGGGGACCGCGGACATCCTTGCCAACGACCAGATCTCGCACGCAGCCGACTACAAGCCGCTCATCGTCGGTTACAAAAACGGCGCGGCGATCCGTCTGTCCGATGTCGCTCAGGTAACAGACTCGGTACAGAACATCCGTGCTGCCGGCTATTTAAACGGCAAGCGCTCGGTTACGGTCATCATCTTCCGCCAGCCCGGGGCCAACATCATTGAGACGGTGGATCGCATCCGCGCGCAACTTCCGATTATCAAGGCCTCGATTCCGCTCGGCATCGATACCACCATCGTTCTGGATCGCACCACCACCATCCGCGCCTCGGTCAGTGACGTCGAGAGGACGCTGATGATTTCCGTCGGCCTCGTCATCCTCGTGGTGTTTGTCTTCCTGCGCAACGGCCGCGCCACGCTCATTCCCGCGGTCGCGGTGCCGGTCTCGCTGGTCGGTACGTTCGCCGTAATGTATCTGTTCGGATACACCCTGGACAACCTCTCGCTGATGGCCATGACCATTTCGACGGGCTTTGTAGTCGATGATGCCATCGTGGTGATGGAAAATATCTCGCGCCATCTGGAAAACGGCATGAAGCCCTTTGCTGCGGCGCTGAAGGGTGCGGAAGAAATCGGCTTCACCGTCTTCACCATCAGCATTTCGCTCATTGCCGTCTTTATCCCTCTTCTGTTGATGGGCGGAATCGTTGGCCGTCTCTTNNACGCCGATGATGTGCGCCTACCTCTTGAAGAACGAGCGCGCGGAAAAACATGGCCGCCTCTACGTGGCCAGCGAAAAGTTCTTTGACGGAATGCTGTCGTGGTATCGCGGCAGCCTGCACTGGGTGCTCGACCATCCGACCCTCACCCTCGTCGTTCTCTTCGTCACCATAGCGCTCAATGTGGTGCTGATCGTCAAGATATCCAAGGGCTTTTTCCCGACGGTGGACACGGGATCGATCTCTGGTTCAGTGCGCGGGCCGCAGGATTCATCCTTCGCAGCCATGAACGATTCCATTCAGCAGATCGGCCGGGTGATCAAGAACGATCCTGCCGTCGAGAATGTGATTGCGTTCACCGGCGGCGGCGGGGCCACCAATAACGGATCCCTTTACATTGCGCTCAAGCCGCTGGCGCAGCGCAACGTCAGCGCCGCTGAGATCATCAATCGCCTGCGCCCCCAATTGAACCGTCTTCCCGTGGCTTCCGCGTTCCTCCAACCCGTCCAGGACCTGCGCATCGGCGGCAGGTCCAGTAATGCGATGTACCAGTACACGATCCAATCCGACACGGTGCAGGATCTTTCCAAATGGGCGCCGATCATGCTCGCCGAGATGAAGCGCCTGCCCGGTCTGCAGGACGTAAGCTCAGACCAGCAGAATGGCGGCTTGGATGAGCTGATGACCTATGATCGCGTCACCGCGGCCAAGCTCGGCATTACCGTGAAGTCGCTGGACTCGGCGCTCTACGGCGCCTTCGGCCAATCGCAAGTGTCCATCATCTACACCCAGTTAAATCAGTATTACGTGGTGCTGGAAGTAGCTCCCCAATACTGGCAAAGCCCGGAAGGATTGAAAGACATCTACCTTCATACCTCCGGCAGCGGCAACATTCCGCTGCTTGCGGTGGCCAAGAGCCAAGCCAACACAACCCCGCTGTCCATCAACCATACGGGCTTATTCCCCTCAGTCACCTTATCCTTTAACCTCGCGCCGAACGTGTCTTTGAGCGACGCCACGTTGAGCATCACCCAGATGCAAAAGCGGCTGGGCACGCCTTCTACGCTGCAAGGTTTTTTTGCCGGCACGCTGCTGGCCTACCAGCAATCTCTGGGCACCGAGCCCGTGCTGGTTCTAACGGCGCTGCTGGCGGTGTACATCGTTCTAGGCATTTTGTATGAAAGCCTGGTCCATCCTGTGACCATCATCTCCACGCTGCCCTCGGCGAGTGTAGGCGCGATGCTCGCGTTGATGCTCTTTAAACAGGATCTGAATATCATTTCCATCATTGGCATTGTGCTGCTGATCGGAATTGTGAAAAAGAACGCCATCATGATGATCGATTTCGCGCTGGAGGCCGAGCGCCATGAGGGAAAGAACACAGCCGACGCGATTTTTGAAGCCTGCATGTTGCGGTTCCGTCCCATCCTGATGACGACGATGGCAGCATTATTGGGCGCTTTGCCGTTGGCGCTGGGGACAGGCACGGGGTATGAGCTCCGCCGCCCCCTGGGCATCACTATTGTGGGAGGGCTGATCTTGAGCCAGTTGCTTACGCTTTATACAACGCCGGTCGTCTATTTGGCGTTCGACC
>PKXK01000004.1 GCA_003132325.1 Acidobacteriaceae bacterium | reverse complement strand
TTGGCAAGTGGCGCAGTCTTACCAGGAAGCTTGCAATCTAATGTCCGGCACACAGTTCGACCTCGTGCTTAGCCAGTACCAACTGCCGGACCGAACAGCCTTTCCGCTGTTGGACTGGCTTGTAGAATCTCCCGCGACTCTGTTTTTCTCTGTACGCGTTGACGGCGGCTCTTTGTGGTTAAAGATGCTCGAACGAGGCAAGCGATGCGTCCGTGCACCAGTACTGAATTCGAATGATTTGGCTGAAGCACTCGGCAGGGTGCTAGACGCTACGGTCGGGTCTTACGAAATGGAAGCTGTTGCTTCCCGAGTTGATTCGACATCTTCCTCCACATGTAGTCCTCTCTATGCGAGCACCAAGTAGGAAAGGAAATCCTCGCATGGTTCACTTTTATGCCAGGTCTCGGAAATATTCTTGAGGGCTTCTGGTGAGAAGCAAGAGCCCGAGGGTCCAACGAAATCTCACATAGCTCCGCAATCTTCCCCTTCCGAACAATCGGATCTGTGTTCCTCTCTTTTCCCATCGGCCCGCTAGCTAAATTTGAGCCTCAAAATACCCTCCCGTTGGGATAGCCGCGGGTCCCCCTGCCTTCTATGCTCACCGTTGAAAGTTGAAACGACACTGACGTGCGGGCTGGTAATTAGTCGAAGAATGGAAGATCCAGTATGCAAGAGATCGTCGCCAAGATGCAGAACCCACTCCAACGCATCGCCCTTGTTGCTCTTGGGTGGATTCTTACGCTTGTAGGCATTGTCGGGTTGTTTCTTCCGGTCGTGCTGGGAGCCTTTCTTATAGTTGCGGGCGGCCCTGATGCTGAGTCCTCGAAGTGCGTGGCTGCGGCGAGCGCTAGAGAAATGTCGAGTGAGGTTTCCCGTCCTAGAGCGTGCGTTTAGGCGGTTCTCCGCTTGGGGCGAGAGTAGGCAAAGCCGCTTTAGGAACGATCCGGATGATTCTGGATCGCAATTCAGAGTTTGAATGGCTCGGGTTGGCCGTGAAGGGTTTCACTTGAGAGATCAAAGATGCGACAAGGACTGCAACAGAATATAGACGAGGCCGAAACGCTCTGCGGCACGCGCAAAGTACTGATTTTCGATGAAGACATCGAAGACCTGACTCGGCACGCCGAACCTTTCGAAGGTCATGGGTTCGAGGTTCACAAATGTATGTCAGTTGAAGCAGCGATGCGCTCTGCCGAAAGAGAGGAGTTCGACTTCGCGCTGGTGGATCAAGGCTCCCCAGCTTTCGAGGGGCTTCGGGTAATAAGACATCTAGTTCGTTACAACTCACATACGCCTTTCGTCGTGGTGACGCGCTGCAAGGACATGCTGTGTTGTCAGCAGGCACTCACACTCGGAGCGATGGACTATTTGGAGAAACCCGTTCCCAGCACGGAGATGAATTGGATTATCAAGAACTACTTCGGAAGCTCATTGACGAAATGAGTTGCCGCGTCGGCATGTGACGAGCGTCACCGACGATGACAGGATAAAGAACCAAAAAACGGAGTGAAGGAGCACGTCGATGAAAAGAATCTTCTTGTTAATGGTTGTGACCCTCTTGGTTGGTCTACCTGCGTCTGCCCAAAAAGACGAAAACAATCGCATTAGGAATGCCGGCAAAGTTATGGTTGAGATTCTTAATGTTCCCGACGATATTCCGAAGGATCTTCTGGACAAGGCGGAATGCGTCATCGCTCTGCCTTCGGTGATGAAATTTGCAATCGGGTTCGGGGGCAGTTATGGTCGCGGCGTGATGACTTGCCGGAGCGGCAAGGATTTTAGCGGACGTTGGAGTGCGCCTTCCATGATGGCGCTCGAAGGTGGAAGCTTCGGCCTGCAGTTGGGAGGCCAAGCGACAGACTTTGTCTTGTTGGTGATGAATCAGCGCGGGGCCGATTCAATTCTGACCAGCCAGGTCAAGCTCGGCGGCGACGTGGCTGCTGCGGCCGGACCGAAGGGCCGCAGCGTTGCAGCCTCTACGGATGTCACACTGCGAGCAGAAATTCTGTCGTATTCGCGTTCACGAGGATTGTTCGCCGGGATTTCTCTAGAAGGCTCAACTCTCCGCCCCGATAACGACGGCAACGAGAGGCTCTACGGAAAAAGAACCACCGCGAAGGACATCGTAATCAATAGTACGATTCGCCCGCCCGCCTCGGCGAAATTGCTCCTTGCCACTCTGAACAAGAAGTCTCCCAGGAACGAGTCTGGTAAGTAGGGATGAGTGGCGCAACACCAGCAGGGCAGATCGCTCTGCCTGCGAAGAGAAGGAGGTCAATAGCTTATGCCTTTACTTCAAATACTGATCGGAAAATAAGAATGACAGCGCACGAATACAGATTATCGTTCCAACGCCATGACGCCGGCGTGTCCCCGCTCGCAACCAGTGTCGTTGGAGCATTCAGCTGGCGGTCAACATGAAACTTGCAAGATTGTGCGTATTGCTTCTCGCATTCCTGTAGGTACCTGGGAAGGTGAACGCGAATATTGCCGTTCTCCTCCAAGAACCCTATAGCTATGATGGTGCGCTTGCTGGTACCGGTCACACGGCTGTCTATCTAACTCGTGTCTGCGCGGCTTCGCCCACTTCTTTGCGGCGTTGCGACAAAGGAGAACATGGTGTGGTGATCAGCTGGTACAACCGAATTGGTGGGTATGACTGGATTGCCATTCCACTCATCCCCTATCTTTATGCCGTCACGAAGCCAGAAAATATCCCCATCTACGCTGACCGCAAGATTGTCGCCTTTCTTAGAGATCAATACCTGCGCGAAAACATGCAAGAGCTTGCGCCTGCCGATCCCTCTGGGCAGGCACCGGGTGTGAATTGGGGCCAACTCGTCGGGTCGGCATACAATCGCACCAGCTTCGCTTATGAAATCGAAACCACAGCCCAGCAAGATGACGAGTTGATTCGTTGGCTCAATTCCCGTCCCAATCGTGCTTTATACAGAGTCCTGTCACGCAATTGCGCGGATTTTGTCCGAGACATCGTGAATTTCTACTACCCGAAAGCAGTGTCGCGAAGCATCGTCGCCGATTTTGGCATAACAATCCCTAAACGTGTTGCAAAGTCAATCGCTAAATACAGCCAGCGGCACCCGGATCTGGAATTCGTGAGTCTGGTGATTCCCCAAGTACCCGGGACCGGTCGGCGCAGTAAGCCGGTCCGCGGCATAGTGGAATCCGTGCTTAAATCCAAGAAATATGTGATTCCCCTTGCGGTCTTTCAGCCGTATGCCGCAGGCGGCTTCGCGTTGGCCTATCTCGTCGACGGACATTTCAAGCCCGACAAGAGCGCGATGATTTTCAACCTAGATAGTACCGTCGTGTCGCCGTTGACGGGCGACGAACGCTACGCGTACCGAAGAGACCTGGACGAATTGCCACGGGCTTTTGATGCACTTGTTGCGGTAGAAACCAATTGGGAAGTGAAGTCTCGATGACGGACAAGAGAAGACTTACGTGGTTGCGTTGTCTAAATGAGAGGAAACGATAAAGATCCGCATGTCCTCTACTGGAGACAATCACCGGAAACAATAACCGCGCCCGACGTGACGAGCGAGGGGCGCAAGAAGAAATAGACGTAATGGAGGTAAGACTCATGAAACCAGTTGGAATTATCAGCACGGGAGTTCTGCTGCTTCTCCTCGGAAGCGTAGCTCCCACATACGCACAACAGGACCAACAACAAGAGGCTAAGCCCCCGAAACAGGTTCAGCAGGCTAAGCCTGAAAAGCAGCAGCAAGATAGAAATAAACAACAGCAAGACAAGAACAAGCAGCAACAACAACGCGCTCAGAAACAACAACCGGACCAGAACAAGCAGCAACAACAACGCGCTCAGAAACAACAACCAGACCAGAACAAGCAGCAACAACAACGCGCCCAGAAACAGCAACAGGACCAGAACAAGCAGCAGCAACAGCACGCTCAGAAACAGCAACAGGACCAGAACAGGCAGCAACAGCATCAGCAACAGGACAATCGGTCCTCACGGCAAGGGCAACGGGTGCAGCCAGGTCAGCAGCGGGAGGTGTGGCAGCAGCATCGCGCACGTGACTGGCGGTCCGAGCACCGTGACTGGCAGCAACGTGGCGGCTACAACGGCTACCGTATTCCAGATGACCGTTATCGCGGCAACTTTGGTGCGAATCACTGGTTCCGCATCCACAGGTATCCGATGGAGTTGTATGGAGGGTACCCGCGCTTCCAGTACGGCGGCTTTTGGTTCGGTCTCATGGACCCGTGGCCAGAATACTGGTCAGACGACTGGTACGACAACGATGATGTGTATGTCGTTTACTCCGAGGACGGCTATTACCTGTACAACCGGAGGTATCCCCGGGATCGAATTGCAATCACCGTCTACGTAAACTAACGCTTCATCGAGTGCGATGCCATCGAAACTGGCCAGCGGCGGCTGACGTGGGACACTGTACGCAGGACTGAGAATTGTCCGCAGGAATACTACGTAACAACTCCTGAGGATATGACATGGCGGCAGGCTCACAGAGTTGACCGCCATCTTTTGGATCAAGAGTGATGAACTACATCGTTGACCCAGTATGAGGATGCCGATGAAGATTTGGCTGCGAATTCTCGGCGGTGCTTACATTGTGGTGGGTAGCCTAAACTCCTTCGTATTCCTGTTGATTCTGGGTGTGTACGGCGGAAAATCGGGAATCGAAGCGATCAGAGTTGAGGAATACGTTCCCGTAATCGGGTATCTTGGCGGATGGGTCCTTTACGTGCTTCTCGGCTTTTCGGGGGTCGGCATACTTGCAGGTGTAGGCCTTCTGAAGTTGTGGGCTTGGTCCGGGAGGCTCGCATTGCTTCTATCTGTGGGCAATCTTTTTATCCTCCCGTTGGGGACGATCATTGGATTGTCGACGATTCTCATTCTGCTTTCCAAGCAAGGCCGAGCGCTTCTGCTTCCTGCAGCCTGGAAACCGCCGTTGATATAGCTTTTATTCAACGTATAGGAAAAACAATAATCCATTTCAAAAGCACGGGGAGACACTGGCTACGCGGGGCGGGCGCTCCTCAGTGTCTGTCGGAATGGCCTTCAGACCAACTGACGGGAAATGGCGTCTGTTGAGGAGAATTTGCATTGACTCGAATCCAAGGCGGTCATTGAAATGATCTGAGCACCTGTGGCTAGGGCATTCTGTCTGACGACCTCTATTCAGAGGTAGGCGAGACCTTCGGTGGCTGCGGGCAGTCATGCTAGACACGAGGCTTCAGCCGACCAACCCAGCGCATCGGTTGACCGCGGCGATCAATGAGGGGATCTCTTCCAAAATCCCTTCGCAGCAAAAATGCCCAACCCAATCGTCGTGGACGAGGTTGCTTCTGTTGTCCCAACAGCGCAAATACAGCAGCGGAGGTCCGTGCTTTTGAACGAAGCGCCAGTAGCCCGAAGTAGCGAACCGCATGTCGGTAACGGTCGGGAACTTGTTCCCTCAAAATCGCCACGAATTCCTCTGGCGTATATGAAATGTTCACCCGCCGCTTCTGAATCTTATCCTTGGTCTAGAACCGGACTTCTCGATCCGCGATCTTTACCAAACGATACTGCGCGATCGGCGGCCGCCGAACGTACCGGCCTGCGTAGCGCAAGAAGTGCTTCTTCGACTCAAAGTGATCCACGTCGATGCTCCACGAACGTTCGTACTGGTTCTTCAAACGGGTTCTTAGCCTTTGAGGGCTTAAATCCGAGGTGAGTACCTTCGCTTCCAGTGCCGCCCTCAGGTACGAAACATCAGCGGCATAGTTAAAATTGAGCCTCAAAATACCCTCTCGTCGGGATAGCCGCCCGTCCACCCTCCGTTCTATGCTCACCGCTGACAGTTGAAACGACACTGACGTGCAGGCGGGTAGTCAGTCGACGAAGACGCAGAAATCAGAGAGGCAACAGATGGATAAGGTAAATGCGCTGTTTCTTCATTCCTCCGTAGAACACATGTGCCCAAACCGTGCGCTCGACGAAACTCTTTCCGATACAGCCTTGCATAGCCAGGATAAGAGGGTGGCACAGTTGCTGGTGCTCTTGCAACAACTCGACGAATCCGCAGACGGACTGGAAACATTGCCGAAACCCGAACTCAGTGAAATCGTATCCAGCGCGATCCGATGGTGTGGTTTTGTAGACCCGATCGAGGTGCGGGACGTAATTGCCACCGTTTTGGATGCGCTCGAAAAGCAAGATTCAATCCGGCTGGGGGATAGCCATGGATTGGCCAATCTACAAGTATCAAGCAATGACCCGAACACGGATTAACTGGTATTTTCTTGGTTCCTTGCTGGCGTTTGGAGCGAGCGTGGCGGCGTGGGTGACCTTGGCCAGCTGGGTGCTGCGATGAGGCGGGAGGGAAGGTGGGGGCTGTAATTGTAGAAACCAGGCCGTAGCGCTCACGAGCGGCAGCGGACTGGTGTGACAGAAAATTTGCCATCTTGCATATCCACGATAAGAGGGTGGCCCAGTTGCTGGCTTCCTAGCTCCCAACGGACCAGAGTTGAAGGTTGGCGAGAAGGTCAGCGGGGCCTAACGCAATTCGATTGCCAAACGTTTCTTACATGTTCAACCATGTAAAATTTCCACGGTACGCAGTTTCCCACTTGACCGTCCGTACACCGTACATTTCCCACTTCCAGAAACAATATTCCTACAGGAGAGGAACTCCCTCTCAGCCATTCGTTGAGAACAAATCACTTAGCCACTCGGTAATACCTAAATCGATGCGTACGGACGGTATCAGTATACAGTTGGTTAACCGTCCGACCGGTCGGGTAGTAGGCGAACAGACCACGAAACAATCCGTTCCTCCCTCAACTAATCTGAGTGTAGAGCCTCAAAGTTAATCGCCTTTCATTCGCAGTTACCTTCGTGCAACCGCCCTCGATTCATATACATACAGTGGTTACTTTCGTGTAGGTTTAGGCCGGGGCAGGTGTCCCCCGTGACTCCGCCGCCACGCCGGGCCAAGGTCAATTCCAAATAAAACGTAGTCCGTAAGCGTACCCGTACGCCATACGTAAGCGTACCTAATCGCCCCCCGTGCAACCCCCGTGCGGCACCCGTAACCCAAGGAAAAACCGTGGCGAACAATTCACTTTTAGCGTCCGACAACTTTGCATCAGGCAGCCTTGCACCCGGTTGGGCGGCGATAACCGGACTCTCTACCTGCCATGTAGTAGCGGACTCCCCGAAGGACACCCAGTCGAATGTGCTCAGCACTGAGGCCGGACAAATCTATACCGGAAATGCCTTCCCGAACAATCAAATCTCCGAAGCCGTTGCCACGGAAGAGAACCAGATCGTTACCTTCCTGCATACACTCACCGACGGCTTTACAACGCCCTACCCAGACTCCAACACGTTTACGGGGAGTTGCCCGTAACTGCTGGGTAGTTTCTCGCCTCCGGCTCGTTCACTTTGCGACAATGAACAGCAGACGCGAATGGAAAGAGCCGGAGGAGACATGGCACTTGGAGGTCACGCCCCGACGACGGTGCGTCTTTAGTAGCGTGATTGAGGACCTTCCCAGTCTGCTGCTCTGAGGACGGAGGCCACATAGAATCGCGCAAATAACTTAATTCGTTAGAGAGCCAGATTTCTTGCTTCGCTCAGGATGAAACACTCGGGGGAGTTCGACATGAGCAGACTACTTCTGTCATTTGCGATCACGGTTTCAGTCAGCGTCTCGATGTTCTCGGTTCAAGTTACTTCCCAGCAACTTCCCGCTAGTAAGAAAGCCGCACGCATGCAGATCGTCAAGGGACCGGCACTGGAATCGGCGACGGATAATTCCGCTATTATCCGATGGACGACCAATACTGGCAGCAGCTCGATCGAGCACTCGGTGGTGCACTACGGCACGGACCCCAACGACTTTGGCCGAAGGGCAGAATCTGTCAACAGGTGGAATTCTAATCTCCCATACATGATCCACCGCGTGTTTGTGATGAACCTTACGCCACGGACGACTTACTACTACACGGTTGAATCGGTGCGCGGCGATGGCACGCCGCTCGGAGGAAGGAGTGACGCCATAAACCAGTTCACCACACGTCAACGCTAGTAAGGGGGCCGACTTCGATCAATTTGACGAGAAGGCTTATCCCCAATTACACCTCTGAACTTGCGATCACTCGGATTCTGCGTCCAGCTTGGCAGCAGCGAAGCGACTCCCTGTTTTTGGGCCTCTGGGTTTGTTGGCGGTAATGCGCATAGAGAACCAGAAGGTCCGCCCGAAAATCACATGAATCCCATCACCCTATCCCGGAGGAAAGCGCCTTGAAAACGGAAACAGTTTCTGAAAATGCGAAGAAAGTCTCCCGCCATGAACTCATTGAGTTGTTGAATCAAGACTTGGCGCGGGAATACCAGGCGATCATTGGTTACGTTGTCTACTCACAGGTCTTGAAAGGTGCTGAGTTCATGAATATTGCAAGCGAGCTGGAAAAGCACGCTGCACAAGAACTGTCTCATGCGCTCATCATCGCCAAGCAGATTGATTATCTCGGTGGTATGCCGGCTGTTGAACCCAAGGCAGTCCGGACGTCGGGAAAAGCCAT
>PKXK01000144.1 GCA_003132325.1 Acidobacteriaceae bacterium | reverse complement strand
AGACGGCACGATGACCTCGCCCTTGAGGCCGAGCGCCCGGATTGCAATCTCGAGAGCAACCGTGCCGTTGCACATGGCGACGCAGTGACGGACGCCGACGAATGCGGCTAGTTTGGTCTCGAACTCCTGGACATAGGGGCCGTTGTTCGTAAACCAAACACGGTCGAGCATGTCATTGATACGCGCTAGGAGGTGCTCGCGATTGCCGATATTCGGTCGGCCGACGTGGACTTTCTCGGCAAATGCCGGGGGCTTGCCGAAGATCGCCAGATCTAGCTTCCTACTCACGATAGAGACCCTTGACCAACGTGTCCTCGAATACATTCGCTTTCAAAGCGCTGGCCCTCTGCGATTAGCCGAACAGCCGTGGAACCGTGACCCTTGCCGCGATGTTCCCATTGCGCAATAAATGTGTGCAATTCGGCATTTCGGTCGACTCAATTGATGTTGCGCAGGTAGATGTTGCCGATGTGATCGGGCGATTCGGATAGACAAATGGCAAGGTTCACCTCGTCCGCACTTCGAGACGGCGGCACAGCCATTCCGTTTCGACCTCTCGGCTCACGTATCGAAAATTTTCCCCTCGCATAGAGTATAGCTCTGCATCATTGTGCCAGTTGAGCACGCGATCCAGGTCGTCCTGGGTGAGTGGTCGGAGGTAAACTTTACTTTTGGTCTTCTTCATCCGTCAGCTCAATTCTCCACTACGGTACGCTGGAAAGTAATTCGTATTATCGGAGTAGAGCGCCCGGGTGAGAGCGTCATAACGTTCGGGATTTAGAATCCGGCCGCAGAAATATGCAGGCCGGGTGCTGTTCGACCAGCCGGCTTTGAAGCGGCTCAGTCCACCCTGATGAGCTGTGGTCCCTGCGCCCGCGCCCAGGTCGATCCATTGCACTTTCGACCGAAAGTATTCAACTACGGCCGAATAAATTGCATAGGAGGAGTTCAATTCATAGCCTTGATCGGTGGAGGCGGCGAGATGACTATAGGCTACGTTTTGTTGCTGGTACCAGAGATGCGCACCTAGTAGCTCTCCGTTCTTCATTGCTCGAAACACTACCATGCCGGGAACCTTCATCTGTACTTCGAACGAGGCTCTGGAAAACGCCTTGATTCCCTTCAACTGGTGCCGGCGAACCAGGGAGGCGTATAACTCGCTCCACTGTGCCGCAAACCCATTAACCGGAGGCCCAATGTCGACCGTTACGTCCGCAGCAGCCCGTCGGCTATAGTATCTATGGTGCTTGGAGATGAGCAAAGGCTTCGAACAATCCACAACGTAGTGTTCTTTGAACGCAACTACCCTATCGAACCACGACGATAGCTCGTGCGGAAGATACTCGCCAAATGGATCGGCAACCAAGGCGACGCTAACCAATCCAGGACCGATTTCGCCCAGATCCTTGCTCAGACCCGACCAGTCGCTAGCGGCAAAGATTGGATAGGAGCCCATTGCGTCGCGATCCGGATGTTTGGGAACAGTTCTTTCGAGCAGCCACCCTCCAGAGCAAGGCAGTTCTCGAGGTTCACCGAATTCAGCTAGAGATGTCGCGTACAGCGGGTGGCGATAGCCGGTCAACAGTATATTCCCAGTCAGACGCGTTAATTGATAGCCGACAGGAAAGTAGCGGCTTGTCGCGCCATATCGCAGATAGTATACCTCTGGTCGCAAATCAGGGTCAGAATCCGTCGCGACAGCAAATGGCTCTCGTGATGCTCCTCGGGAACTATGCCGTCGATGCGCCAGTGCACGGGTGGATAGATTTTTTCATTATAAAGACACTTCAGAACTGCGTCTCGCTGCGCGGCATCTACACAAACTGGAAAGCCCAGTGGAACTGTATCCTCCCCCAAAACAGGGAATAGCGCAAATTTGTTCAAACGCGCCGCCAGCGCCAGGTAATTTTCTCGGCGCGCCGTTCTCATGGAACCGTAGTCTATGCCGGTCTCGATCAACACTCTCGCTAGGTCGCTGGAACAATAGGGTCCTACCGGGAAAGTCTCCTCCACGTGGCGGAATAAAATAAACCATCGGTTTTCTCCACCCACGAGGTCGAACTCTCTTCGCATCTGTGTCATAGCAAAGGCAGCCTTCCACCACTCAGTCGGTGGAGGCTCCAGCGGTTGGCGACCTATGGCGTCCATACGTGAAGTTGCCAGCACGCCGCCATCGGGCACTCCGAAGAATTTGCGGGGACTGTAGACGATACAGATGCTTTCGGGATATCGCTGTTTGATAAATAGGCCCTGGCTGGCGTCCTCTATGATTACGGCCCCTCGCAGCTTCAACTGGTCCGCTGGGAAAGTCGTATTCGCAAATCCGAAGTAGTGAATAACTAGAACCACGTCTCCCGGGTGAACATCAGCGATCCACCCATGCCTCCCAGGCCTAAAGTTCGGCCCAGCATCGTAATAACGGACAGGAATTCCCAGGCTTCGGAAGGGATCGAGGACTGCACTGCAGAGATACGACGGCAGCCAGGCGATTCTTGGCTTCACAGACTGGCATACTGCGTAAAAAGCACAACGCGCGCTGAGGAAATAATCTATAAACGATCCAGCAAAGGGCGATGGCTGATCGCCCTTCGTAAGAGACACGGGCTCCAGTCCAAAGAGCCCGCCAATTACCCCGCGGCTGGAAGAAGGCATATCAGGTACTTTGGCCTCTCGCCGTGGATACCTCGAGATCTCCGGCGTCGATCGCTTCGCTCCGCCAGTTTAGCTTGGGCCGGACAGCGCCCGGGACCCTGCCGTACCAGTTTCCGACGACTTCGCCTTCGACTACCTCAAAAGCAACGACATTGTCCCGAAACAGTATCCCAGTCGACGCGTCCTTCACAATTAGCATATTAACGTAGTAAGAGCCAGCATTGAGAAAGTCCCCAGGTATCTCTAGGGTATGGCGGATAAGCCCGGCTGGCCGGGGCGCAAAATCCGAAGCGACGTTAAAAACGCAGACTTCTTCCAGGTTGTTGAGGAACATAGACACGTTCAACATCATCTCCGGCACATAATTAAAATAAGTGAATTCAATTCGTAGGGGAGTGTGCACCGTGATTAATTCACCGAAATCTGTTTGCGGAATCACCCGCACGCTTCGGAGACGCACGCGTTCGTTTCCGGGTGCCGTCAGGTTGTCTTCCCACACAGATTCGAGATTGGCAACCGCGTTTCTTTGTAGATAGTGATCAATAACCTTACGCGGATCGCCGGCATCTGTCACCTTTCCGCCGTTGAGCCACACGACTCGCGTGCACAGCCTTTGTAGAGCCGTCATATTGTGACTTACAAATACGATCGTGCGACCTTGCCTTGATACACTGCCCATTTTCCCCAGGCATTTCTTCTGAAAAGCCGCATCACCCACAGCAAGCACTTCGTCCACAAAGAGGATCTCAGGTTCCAGGTGTGCGGCGACAGCGAAGGCGAGGCGGACATACATGCCGCTGGAATAGTGCTTCACGGGGGTATCAATAAATTGTTCGAGCTCGGCGAAAGCGACAATTTCATCAAATTTACGATCGATCTCGCTCTTGCCCATTCCGAGGATTGCACCGCTGAGGAAGGTGTTCTCGCGGCCGGTCAGTTCAGGGTGAAACCCGGTACCAACTTCGAGGAGGCTACCCACGCGTCCATGAATCTCCGCCCATCCGGTGGTCGGTTTTGTAATGCGCGACAGGATTTTCAGGAGGGTAGTCTTGCCGGCGCCATTGCGACCGATGAGGCCAAGAACTTCGCCTTCGCGGACTTCGAGCGAGACGTCTTCCAAGGCCCAGAAAGTCTCATCTTTGGGGCGGCGGAAGACGGACAGAGGCGATTTCAGCATGCGGCTGAGATGATCACGGAGGAGCGTGCTCTGCTGAAGAGCGCCGCGATGGTAGCTCTTGCCGAGACCTTCGCTATGAATGACTACTGTGCTCATTGATCGTTGGCCCCAACGGCTGAAGCGGAACGGGCACGGCATACCGTGCCCCTGCAAGGGCAAATAACCAAGGCGGAGCTAGACGCGGTCGGCAATGGTACCCTCCATGCGCTGAAAGAAGAAGAGGCCGCCGAGGAGGACGACCATGACCGCTGAAGCGGAGGCGAGCATCAGCGGGCCGGGCGCGACGCCGTGGCCTGTTAGAGCCCATCGGAAGCCGTCAATGACCCCGGCCATCGGATTGAGACCGTAGAGCCACCGCCAGCGCTGCGGGACGAGCGAACTGGGATAGGCGACGGGGGAGGCGAACATCCAGAACTGGACGAGGAAGGGCACGACATAGCGGACGTCGCGATAGAGAGCGTTGAGCGCGGACATCCAGAGGCCGACACCGAGGGCGGTGAGCACGGCGAGAAGCAGCAGTACGGGCAGCCAAAGCGCAGCGAGCGTGGGCTTGATGCCGTAGATGGCGGTGACCACGAGGAGGACAACGAACCCGATGGCGAAGTCCACCAGGCCAGAAACGACGGCAGAAAGTGGGAGGACGAGGCGTGGGAAATAAACTTTGGTGATGACGTGCTGATTGCCCACGACGACGCTGGTGCAGCTCTGGAGCGCGGTGGAGAAGTAGGTCCAGGGGACAAGCGCGGCGAAATAGAAAACGGGATAGGGGAGGCCATCGGAGGGAAGCCTGGCGAGACGTCCGAAGAAGAGAGTGAAGACGCCCATGGTCATTAGCGGCTGCAGAACGACCCAGGCAATACCGATGACCGTCTGCTTGTAGCGGACCTTGACGTCGCGCCAGACGAAGAAATAAAGGAGTTCGCGGTATTGCCAGACTTCGTGGAGGTGCAGCTCGAGCCAGCCGCGGGGCGGCTCGATGCGCACGGTGGCGAGAGCGCCGGGTAGAGGAAGCGCTATGGTTTCCGGTGCGACCCTTGCCAGGCCTGGGTCGTCCGGCGGACGCGTAGTGACGGAAGCCATTGGTCTATAAAACTCCGCGAACAAAGATACATCGAATCGTGATTATAGTATGAGAGAAGAGGATCGGGACCGAGAGGCTGGCGATCACGAGAACAACGCGTGGTTAGCGGCGATGCACTTTGGCGTGGCATGCCGCGCACAGCGTGATCAAGTTTTCCTCTGAGTCCGCTCCTGAATGGCTGCGGAACTCTCTGTGGTGCACCTCAAGCTTCGACATCGTGCCACAGGATTGACACCTCCAGCCATCACGACGCAGGATCTGCTGACGCAGACTTTCGTACGACAAGGGGTCCAGCCGCGAGGGAGCGGCTTTTGGGCGAGTCATTCTCAGGAGGCCTTCTCTCGAAGGTTTTCGAGGAAAGTCTGCTGCTGTTCGCCGGGCAAGAACTTGTAGTAACGGGAAATCGAGTTGAGCAGGATCTCCGGGTTGCCATTGTCCAGGTGCGCTCCTGCCAGGAAGTCGGCGCAGATCATCTCCAGGCAGTAGCCGCGTGATTTGTCCGTTCCCAGCATCAGAGCTGCCGTCTCGATTGCCTGTTCGATGACCGGAATCTGGCTCTTGTAAACCTTGAAGTAGATCAACTCCGACGGCTCCTCTTCCCTTCCCGTCAGTTCCTTCTCGACCTCCCGCCTAAATTCCTCTCTCGGCATTTCCCGGGCTTTGTGCACCCAGGGTGCACAATCGAAGTGCTGCCCGTCCCTCCGCGCCAACTTCGCCAACTCCCTTCCTTTCGTCCAGCCGATTTCCTTCAGTTCCTTCCTGGCCTGTGGCGGCAGGTGCTCGTGGATGGACATCAGGTAGTACGCCTTCCTTCTCGATTCCGGGAACCGCCGCGCCAGAAACTCGTCAAACGACTTCAGGTTCTCCAGCCTCCAGTACTGTCCCGCCCGCACCTCGCACAGATACCTGCCCAGGTCGACGAAGCGGGTGTCCCTTTCCGCCTCTTTCCGCTGTTCCCAGGCGAGGATCTCGTCAATCTTGGTCAGCACGAACAGCGCCCGCTTGCGATTGATCTTCGGCGGCATCGGCGGATACCTAGTAAACAAGTTCGTCAAACAGACCAAGATCGACTCCCGGTTTGCGCACTAGTGCGGCTTCGACCAAGTCGCGTTTGTCAAGGCAGAGCCCGATGAACGGGCACGTGGTGCAGGGATTCTGTGGAAAGCGGATGCCGCTATGCGGCAGAAACAGTCCAGACTCGATCCGTCGCACCGTGTCATCGACCAGGGTTTCGAACTCCTGCCGTTGCTCGTCCGTAATCGTGGCACGCAAGTACTGAACTTCGATCAGCCGCTTGCGGACAAAAACAACCTGGGCGCATTCGTCGATGCCCGTCATCCACGAATAGCAGATCAGTTGTGGATCGAGTGCTGAAATGCCAGCCGGCTCTTCCGGATATCGGGCAGAAGTGGTCTTCCACTCCAGTAGACAGGGTGTGCCGTCTAGTTCGCCGATTGCATCGACGTAGGAGACGAAGTTGTTGCCAGAACCGAGTGTCCGATTGAACTGAATCTGCTGGGTTGAACGAGGCCGCGGAATGCGAACGCGGCCGTCCTGAGCGAAGCGCTCAAGCAACTGGATGCCTTGTTGCAGCATGCGATCCCAGGTGTCGTTGCCTGAGTACGTCAGGCCCATGTCCTTGCACATGCCCCACTGCTCGAACAGCACCGCCGCCGGGTCTTCACGGCGAAAAAGGGCGGCAACTGCCTGTTCGAAGGCTCGGCCGAAGAGCATGGCGGCACGAGTGTCTTTCTCTTGCCAACCGTCGAGGTAGCGGTGCCGGTAACGGCGCGGGCAGCTAACGTATTGGCTGATCTGTGTGTATGAGTAGGTCATCGGGTAGCCTCCTCGGTGTTGGAGCCAGAGGCACTCGATACCGGAGCCGCGCACAGTTCTTCCCACTGGCTGGCTGGGGCGAAGCCGTCGAGGTTGATGAGCGAGATGCCGTTGATCACGGTGTGGCTGATCTTGACGACACCGCGGAGTCCGGGCAGGGCCTTCTCGTCGACCTGTTCATGGGCGAAGAGTTCCGGGTCATAGAGAAAATCCCGCAGGAACCAGCCGAGCTTCCACATTGCCTTCTGGGTGCAGTAGAGCCGACCGACGATGGACTGCCCGGCTACAGTGCGGGGCTCGAGGATGGAGAGTCGGAGGACGTAGAACGGCTTATGGGCGTGCCAGCGGAACTGGGCACCATCGACGCGAACGAGGAAGATGCCGTCGGGAATCTCCGGACGAGAATCGCGGGCAGTTTCGGCAAGTCCCGGGACTTGGCGTTTCATGCGACCACCTCCTGTTTCGGTCGCGCGTAGCTGTTGAGCTGGCAGAGCAAGGCATTGCGGTCCTTCTCGGCCCAGTCGGCCAGTTGCTGGACGAAGTTCTCTACCTGTTCTCGGGTGGCATCTCTGAGCGTCTTTGTGCCGCAGAAATCGACGGCATAGGCCTTTACCAGTTCGGGATCGAGCTTGTGCTGGCGGATGATCTGGCAGAGACGGTCACGGACCTTCGGGCCAGCGCCATTTCCGTTTCCATTTGCGTTCTGTGGAGGGAGCTTCTCGCCCGTGTTCGGAATGGTCCCGATTTCCTCGACCGAGCAGAGACCGATTCCGTAGGCCTTACGCAGAGCACGGTTGACGGCGCGTGTCTCGGCCACGCGCATTTCGGCGCCGTGGACTAGCGGCGAGACGTTGGAAGGGTCAGCGTCGCCGTAACCGACGAAGCCCCGGCAGGTCTTGGATTTGTACACCGTGGCTGCAAACGCCCAGCGTTGAGCTGAGGCGTCACAAAATGCCGGTACCGGTTGGACGTGAATGCCAGCGCACCGATTCCGGCGGGCCAGCCCCAATAACCCACTGTGCGTTACGTACCATCGTCCATCGAGAAGTAGTAGGTCGCCGGAAGCGACGGATAGCAGGTATTCGCTGGTGAGATCTTTTAGACCACTCAAGACCGTGGGTGAAATCTGACCCCACAACTGCCTGGCAATTCTCCTGTTGCATTGAAACGTTACCAATCTCTTCATCATTTCCATTGCCTCCTGAAACGAGGTCCACGGATGTTTGGCACCCAAGTCATCAATTGCCAAATGTCCGAAGTCAAGCTAGAAAGAAACGAGAGGAATTTGCGTCATATTCCCCTGTGAATATTCCATAGAGAATATTCTAATAGGAATACCGCCAAAACTCAAGAGAAATGTCTCACCGAAACAGGCCAAAACCCGACCTAAGGGAGATCGGTTTGAGAATTCGAGGCTTACGAGGAGACATGCGACAGGAGGAGCTTGCGTCGCAATTGGGTGTCAGCCAAGGTCAGCTCTCAAAAGTCGAGAGGGGGAAAGTTGCTCCGACACTTGAAATCCTTCTTGGCGTGGCGACCAAATTCAGCAAAAGTCTCGATTGGATTGTTAGAGGCGACGGCATCTAATGAGCCGCTCCAAACAGATCGAACACATACGTGAAATTCTCGACGGGCAGCCTAACGAGATCATCGTTCAGAAAAACACCCGCATCCAACCCGAGTCAAGGCTCTAACGGTCCCATTCGCTCCGACAGTTGCTGAGGAACAGAGGACCATCACGCAGATCTGCGAAATGCTGCTAAACGAGGGCGTCGAGGCCTCCAAGAAGGAATGACCCAAGTTCATGCAGCGCCTGGTTGCCAAGCAGAAGGCCAGGGTCAAAGACTCATGACCGGGGGCGGGAAAGCGGTCGCCCTTGTTGACTAAGACTGGGCTCGTCTGCGAAATGCCGTTACCAAGCGATTGATTAAACAGCACTTGACTGGAGCAGAGGACGATCACACAGGTTTCCGAGATGCGGCTACACCAAGGGGTCGGGGCCTACAAGAAGCAAGGGTCCAAGTTCATGCAGCGCCTGGTCGCTAAGTGGCGAACTCGCGGAGCAGTCCGTTACCAGCTATCTTGAGGCAATCGAACAAATACGCCAAACGGTGTGCTACAATAATATTTATATTGTGCTACACGGAAATGGCGATGCAACTGTTTCCGGGGAGGTAAGTCGTGAAGCGTGACGCCCAATCCAGTTCCTCACGAAGAAGGAAACATGCAGGCATGGGGGAGGAGAGTCCCATGCACTCCAGCAAGTTGCGCGACGTGATGGTCATCGCCGAGAAGGAAGGACTACTGCGTGGCGAACGCACCCAGGTGGTCCGGGGAAGAATGCCGGAAGCCCTCGTGACAAGGGCAAAAAAACGCACCGGCATTGATTCTGACACCGACCTGATCGAGGTGGCGCTGGCCAACATTGCGGTTGCTGACGACTACGCGGACTGGCTGCTTTCCCTGCGCGGCGCAGTTGGTAGCGAGGCTGAGCTTGAGTTCTGAATTTCAAGCCACTCTCAGGCGGCTTAAACCCGACAAACATCGAGCGCAGCTTAGACCGCGGGCCGAATCGGAGCTTGAGTTCATTGGAACGACCAGCCATCGACCCGCCAAGCTGCTCTACGATACAACGGTCTACATTGATATTCTTCAAGGCCGTTTTCCGCATCAGGGTGACGCAATGCTGCGGGCGACCGAGGCATGGCATTCCCCAGTCACGGAAGCTGAACTGGCGGCGACCTGCGGCCTGCTCGATCCCGCTCACTCCCAAACGCCTGAGATCATCGAGCAAGTTGCCGCAGTCATCGACCGGCGTCCCAGCTACCGGACGATCACGCCCGATCCCGGGATCTGGCGGGAAGCAGGAGTGCTGTCCGGTACGCTGACCCGGACCCAGGGATACGGAAAAGAGCAGCGGCGGCGCGTCTTGAACGACGCGCTGCTATTCGCCACCGCTCGAAAATACGGATGTGCGGTATTGTCCCGCAATGTTCGGGACTTTGACTTGCTGCAGCAACTTGACCCCTCGGGGAAAGTCATGTTTTATAAAATAGGCGCTCAGCAGGCACCTGTGGTTCGTCAAAACCTCACGCGCGGGTAAGAGCTTTCTTCCGCGTGGTGTGCAGTCCACTGATTGCGATTCATTACCCCGGGCAATATTTCGGCCACGCGAAAGCGTCGTTAACCGGGTCTCTTGAACCGCGGACTGGCAGATCCGAACTCGCGGATGGAGGAACCCTTCTCCGCCTCCCGCCTGAAGTCTTCCTTCGGCATCTCACGCCCTTTGTGCAACCATGTTGCACAATCACAGTGCTGCCTGTCCCTGGGCGCAAGCCTCTCCACGATGGCGTGGAGGCCTACAAGAAGGAAGGGTGGCCCAAGTTCATGCAGCGCCTGGTCGCCAAGCAGAAGGCTAGGGTCAAAGATGCATAACCGGCCACAGGAGGCGCTCGTGCTTCGCGGCCGGACCGCGCCAACCACAGCGCAGGTCATTTGAATCTGCGCGGTATCGCCTCCTGCCGACGTCGGCCTAGCAACCTTCGTCGGACGGCTCATCCTTCTCAAATCCAGTTACGGTGGCATTAATCATTGCCGTCCGAAAAACAGGACCGGCAGCAGCCGACACGAGTCCCTCTCCTCGGTACTTCCGGGTCGCGATGCTCCCATCGATCTTTGCTGATCGGGTCCCAATCCGGAACAGACTCTCGCTCGTCGGCAGCGCGTACTGGCTACCAGCTCTCGTTCTCAACGGCGAGCAAGGTTTTTCTGACGGACGGGATAGGCCAGTATGCCTTAATAACGCAAGCGCGCCGACCAACAGCTAGGCTGCTTTGCATCCGTAGCTAGCAGTGATAGCATTGACAGCATGGCGACATTAACGATTCGACAACTTGACGAGAAAACCAAGACCCGGTTGAGGGTCCGTGCTGCCCATCACGGACGTTCGATGGAGGAGGAGGCCAGAGAGATCTTGCGCTCAGCTCTAACCGCTTCCTTACCGGTAAAGGGGAACCTGGCGGAGACCATTCACCGGCGATTTGCAGCGTTTGGCGGGCTCGAATTTGAGTTGCCGCGACGCGACACTATGCGCCAGGCCCCGGAATTTTCCGAATGATCATCCTCGACACGAATGTGCTGTCCGAGCTCATGAGGTCCAAGCCCTCTCCTGGGGTTGTGGCATGGGTTGCGAGACAACCAGCAGCAGAACTCTTTACGACGTCAATTACCGAGGCAGAAATCTTTTATGGAATTGAGCTGCTCACCAAGGGCAAGCGTCGCGAGGGGCTGCTGGCCGCGGCGGAAGCTATGTTTGCCGAGGATTTGGCGGGCCGCATCTGCGGGTTCGAGAGCGACGCAGCGCGAGTTTTTTCTAAGATTGCCGCTCACCGCCGTGCGCTCGGCAGACCTATCAGCCACGCGGATGCGCAGATAGCGGCCATTGCCCAAGTGCGAGGGGCCAAACTCGCGACGCGCAATGCTGCAGACTTCGAGGACTGTGGTCTTGATGTCCTTGACCCCTGGAATGGTTCGTGAACCTGTGGCTCGAGGAAGCCAAGAACTTCCGGTGAGGCGTAAGCCGGCTTCCCGGTTCCGCCACCTCACTCGTGTGCGGGTCGGGCTTCAAGCGCGCCGTGTCCCTTGCCAACGCCGGCCCGTGATCAAGCATGTTCCGCGGTTGCTGGCAGTCCTTCTCTTCACCATTCTTGGCTGGGCGGCCAAGTCTGACAATTTCTGGGCCTGAGCAGGAACTGGGAATTGATGTGTTGCGCCTTCTCAGCTGCGTCTGTCGCCATCCCCTGATGTTGGCTGAAGTCACTCCGGGTGGGAGTGTCCACAAGAATGCCCAGTTTCAGTCCTGCACCAGCAGCAATCGGCGCCAATTAGAAACATTATGCGGCTGGCGCGGTCGTCGGAGCATGACCCGGTGAATATCGGGAACCCGACGGAATTTACGATTCTGGAGTGCGCACGCAAGGTGATTGCAACGACGGGCGGCGCGAGCAAGATTCAATTCGAACCGCTGCCGCCGGACGATCCCAAGCAGCGGCGGCCGGACATCTCGAAGGCGAAGAGGTTGCTGGGATGGGAGCCGAAAGTGGATCTCGAGAGCGGACTCAAACTGTCCCTGGAATATTTTCGCAGGGCCGTGGTCGAGGACAAGGCACAGTCAGCCTGAAGGCGGGTCTCGACTCACAAACGATCGAAGCTGTATTGTAGAGCGGGATTTCGTCGAGAGACGGGCCTGCCGAAAGAACCGCCAGCAATCGCAGGATTTCCTCGCGCTCGACGGAATCACGAAACATGAAACGCACCCCCACTCCGAAGCCAGGGTGCGTGGCCAGCACCTGACCACGAATCTTCAATTTCATTTCCGAAGTGCGAACCAGAATCTCGACACCGGACTGGCCGCTGAGCGGGGATGGCATCTCCACGTAACAGCCACCTTCACTAATGTCGGATGAGACACCCGCATTCAAAGCCCCTGTTCTTAAATACCTAAACCTAACGTCCGTATCGCAAGACGTCCCAGCTGATGTTAGTAGGAAGTCCATTTTGCCACGTGTGATTGATTCCAGCGTTGGGCGTTCCCAGTATCGGATTTTGAACGTGGGTTGGTTGTTGCGTTTGTATGCTTCTAAACTCAAAAAATCTTCAATGTACTCAAAACTGCGGAAGGGGGCTAAGTAGCTCTTAAGCTCTTGGCTTTCAGCTTTCAGCTTTCAGTTCTCAGCTTCTGGTGCCGACAGGTTGTTGAAGAACGCCAGAAGTGGCGTGTCTGGCGTGCGGCTATGCGATCCACTCCTGGCAGCCGACAGCCAAGAGCTAAAAGCCAAAAGCCGCCTTACTGTCCAGTCGGAGCTGCCGCCGTTTTCTCCGGGGCCGGAGCCGCTTTTTCTGGAGCGGCGGTGCCGAACCGGGTGAGGAACGGGAAGAAGGGCGTGACTTCGAAGGGCATCTTCTCGGCTGCGGTGGTGATGGCGACGCGCTTGGTCTTGATCAATTCGAGTTGGTCGTTCCACGGATCGACCTTGACCCGGCCACCGAGCGGAAGCGCCGCGACCTGGTCAGCCTTCTTCGGGTCGAATTGCGGCGAAGCTGTCATCAACGACGACATCCTGGTGGCATCGCCATTGAGGAGGCTGTCGCCCAGGTGCGCCCGGATCAGGTTCTTCAGTTGCGGAGCGCGGGCCTGGACCGCTTTGAGGAACAAGCCGGCGTTGCTGAGCTTGTCCTTGTAGGGCGAGTTGTTGAGCAGTTCGATGGCTTTCTTGTCAGCGGCTTCTTCTTCGCCGCGATCGCGAGCGAAATCCATGCGCTCGAAGGTGCGCTCATCGGGAAAGAACATGCGGTCGTTAAAGGCGAGCTTGGCGTTGAGATGATGGCCGAGCACGATGTGCGCCAGTTCGTGGGTCAGAATCATGGCCAAGGCTGCTTCGTCGGGCAGCACGTCAATCATGCCGCGGCTTAGGACGATGGTGTGGCCGATGGTGAAGGACTCAAGCGGCGTGGTCAGCAGCACGCGGCACTTGACCTCGGGTTGAATGTCGAGGTTATTGGTGACCATCACGTTGTTGACGACGGTCTGTAGCACCTTGTCGATTTCGCCTTCCGGCGCGATCAAGCCGATCTGCTGCAGGCGGTCAAGCACGTTGATTTCCGCCTGACGTTCCCAGGCGCGCTGGGCTTCGATGGGGGTAGCGTCCTGTGCTTTCTGACTCTGGTCCTGGACAATCTGGGGAGCGTCGACGGTGATCTCGGTGAACTCAGAGTTGCGGCGGAGATCCTTCAGGTTGTAGCCCCACAGCCGCGTCTGCGCCTTGTAATTAAGCGTCTGACCCAGACGATATTTGAGATCGGACTCCTCGGAATAAATCAGCGAAGGCAGCCAGACGCCGGGGCGGAGGTTCTGGCGCCAGCTGTCAAAGTGCAGGTAATAACTCGCTCGCGGATGAGGATAGTAAGTGCCGTTGAAGCGGACGATGTTGTAGTCCTGATCTTCGATCCAGATGCGGCCGAGGAACCGGCCCTTGCCGGAGTCTTTCTTGGGGGCGACGTCCATGACGACGCAGCGTACTTCGCCGAGGAACTCGCGACGGACGAATGTGAAGTCGTAGTACTTGCGCTGAAAATCCTCATCCAGCACCACCATCTGGGCAAAGCCCAGGGGCAGGAACTTCATGGAATAAACGCTGCTCAGTTTGCTGAGCATGCGTTTGCCGAGGCCGGCCGTGGTGGGCGAGGTGAAAGCGCGGTCATCGGTACCCTCGCTCATATCCAATCGGCCAAGGAAGTACACGTCGCTGGCGGGGACGGGCGCGCCCAGGTCTTTGTCTTCCTTCAGATTCTGGAGATAGGTTTCCACCAGCGGATGAAGCTGCTTCATCTGCGCCATGAAGAAATGCTCGCGCTCAATGGCTCGATCGACAACCTGGTCGAAGGTGGCGGCGGAAGAACTCGCCTGTTGAGCGGCGGCGGCGCGAGTCTGCAGCTGGGGTTCCGGTGGAGATTGCCCGGGCGAAGTCTGAGCGGGCGGAGTCTGGGAGAACATGGACGCAGCGCAGCAGACCAAGAAGAGAGCAAGTAGTGCGAGTGGGGAGCGCAACACTTTTGTTTGTTTCATCCGGAATTTCCTTTTTGGCTTCGAAAACAGCACCATAGTACGCCCGTCTGGCTTGTTCGCGGCACTGTGAAGCGATTTTCATCGGGAGCACTCCCGACGGTCTGCCATCCACACCAGCACAGCCCAAAATTGCCCCATTTGTGGCCTACTTTTGCAACACCTCCTTCCCCCAACCCGGTGTGGACGAATTCCGCTGCTGACTTGACCGCCATCCATCTATCCCGTCCGTAGCGGTAGCAGCGCGTTGGGCACAAGCGGGCCAATCAATGCCGTCTCTTGCATTGTGGGCAACTCTCGCACCGGTCCCATCGGAGCGCGTGGTTCCCCGGTTTCGTTACCAATATCTCCATCTGGTGCTGCCGCACGACAAAAACGAGAAGCGCGTGGAACTGTTTCCGCCAGATTCTCTGCAGTGGACTCCGCCTCTGGCGCTGTGTCAGCTACTACCCGTTCGTGGCCTTAGCGGCGATGCACTCTGGCGTGGCATGCGGCGCAGAGCGTGATCAAGTTCTCCTCTGAGTTGGCTCCCGAATGGCTGCGGAACTCCCTGTGGTGCACCTCAAGATTCGACATCGTGCCACAGGATTGACACCTCCAGCCATCACGACGCAGGATCTGCTGACGCAGACTTTCGTACGACAAGGGGTCCAGCCGCGAGGGAGCGGCTTTTGGGCGAGTCATTCTCAGGAGGCCTTCTCTCGAAGGTTTTCGAGGAAAGTCTGCTGCTGTTCGCCGGGCAAGAACTTGTAGTAACGGGAAATCGAGTTGAGCAGGATCTCCGGGTTGCCATTGTCCAGGTGCGCGCCAGCCAGGAAGTCGGCGCAGATCATCTCCAGACAGTAACCGCGCGATTTGTCCGTTCCCAGCATCAGGGCTGCCGTCTCGATCGCCTGCTCGATGATGGGAATCTGGCTCTTGTAGACCTTGAAGTAGATCAGTTCCGACGGCTCCTCTTCCCTTCCCGTCAGTTCCTTTTCTACTGCCCGCCGGAAGTCCTCCTTCGGCAGCTCTCGAGCTTTGTGCAACCAGGTTGCACAATCGAAGTGCTGACCGTCCCGGCGAGCGACCTTCGCCAACTCCAGTCCCTTCGTCCATCCCACTTCCTTCAGATCCTTCCGCGCCTGCGGCGGCAGGTGCTCGTGGATGGACATCAGGTAGTACGCCTTCCTTCTCGATTCCGGGAACCGCCGCGCCAGGAACTCGTCAAACGACTTCAGGGTCTCCAGCCTCCAGTATTGTCCCGCCCGCACCTCACACAGATACCTGCCCAGATCGACGAACCGGGTATCACGCTCTGCCTCTTTCTGCTTTTCCCACGCCAAGATCTCGTCGATCTTGGTGAGGACAAACAGTGCTCGCTTGCGATTGAGCTTGGGCGGCATCGGCATCGGCCTAAAACGAAAGTTCGTCAAACAGACCAAAATCAACTCCTGGCTTGCGCACAAGCGCAGCTTCGACCAGGTCACGCTTATCGAGGCAGAGCCCGAGGAACGGGCATGTTGTACACGGATTCTGTGGAAAGCGGATGCCACTGTGCGGCAGGAACAGTCCAGACTCGATCCGTCGGACTGTGTCATCGACCAGGGTTGCGAACTCCTGCCGTTGCTCGTCCGAAATGGTCGCCCGGAGGTACTGAACTTCGACCAACCGCTTGCGGACGAAAACAACCTCGGCAACTTCGTCGATCCCGGTCATCCAGGAATAGCAGGCGAGTTGGGGGTCCAGTGCGGAAATGCCGGCGGGCTCTTCTGGATATCGTGCAGACGTAGTCTTCCATTCCAGAACGCACGGTGTTCCGTCGAGTTCACCAATAGCGTCGATGTAGGAAACGAAATTGTTGCCAGAACTGAGTGTCCGCGTGAACTGAATCTGCTGAGTTGAACGAGGACGGCGAATGCGAACGCGGCCGTCCTGGGCGAAGCGCTCAAGCAACTGGATGCCTTGTTGCAGCATACGGTCCCAGGTGTCGTTGCCGGAGTAGGCCAGACCCATCTCCTTGCACAGGCTCCACTGCTCGAACAGCACGGCGGCCGGGTCTTCACGGCGAAAAAGGGCAGCGACGGCCCGTTCGAAGGCTCGGCCGAAAAGCATGGCGGCACGGGTGTCCTTCTCTTGCCAACCATCGAGGTAGCGGTGCCGATAACGGCGCGGGCAGCTCAGGTATTGGCTGATCTGGGTGTAGGAGTAGGTCATCGGGACGCCTCCTCCGCGTTGGAGCGAGAAGCACTCGATATCGGAGCTGCGGCCAGTTCTGCCCACTGGCTAGCTGGGGCGAAGCCGTCGAGATTGACGAGCGAAATGCCGTTGAGCATGGCATGACTGATTTTGACCACGCCTCGCAATCCGGACAGGGATTTTTCATCGACCTGCTCGTGGGCCATAAGTTCCGGGTCATATAGAAAATCCCGCAGGAACCAGCCCAGCTTCCACATCGCCTTTTGCGTGCAGTAAAGACGACCCACGATGGAGTGCCCGGCCAGAGTCCGGGGCTCAACAACAGAAAGTCGGAGGATGTAGAACGGTTTGTGGGCGTGCCAGCGGAACTGGGCACCATCGACGCGAACAAGGAAGACCCCGTCGGGAATCTCCGGACGAGAATCGCGGACAGTTTCAGCGAGGCCGGGGACCTGGCGTCTCATGCGACTACCTCCTGCTTCGGATGCGAGTAGCTATTGAGCTGGCACAGCAGCGCATTGCGGTCCTTCTCGGCCCAGTCGGCCAGTTGCCGAACGAAGTTCTCAACCTGTTCGCGGGTGGCATCTCGGAGCGTCTTCGTGCCGCAGAAGTCGACGGCATAGGCCTTTACGAGTTCGGGATCGAGCTTGTGCCGGCGGATGAGCTGACAGAGGCGGTCCCGAACCTTGGGGCCAGCGCCGTTGCCATTGCCATTTGCATTCTGTGGAGGGAGCTTCTCAGTCGAACTCGCAAACGTTCCGATTTCCTCGACCGAGCAGATGCCGACGCCGTAGGCCTTGCGCAAGGCGCGATTGACAGCTCGCGTCTCGGCGATCCGCATTTCCGCACCGTGAACCAGCGCAGAAACATTGGAGGGATCGGCATCCCCGTAGCCGACGAAGCTCGTCGATTTGGATTTGTGAACCGTAGCTCTGAAAACCCAGCGACTCACCGAAGCTTCTGTTGTGTGTTGTTCGATCTCGGTATCTATCCCAACGCATCGCCTTCGATGCGCTATTCGCAGCAGGCCGCTGTGACTCACGTACCACTTTCCGCTGAAGTACAGGAGTTCACCCCGGAATATCGACAAATGAAGCGTGGTAGTGAGATCGCGCAGAACTGACAGTTGTTGTTTTGGAAGATCCGAATAGTGTCTCTTCGCGTCACGAAGATTTTGTCGTAAAAGTTTTCGGTCATCAGCGCTAGGCTTTGTCATAATCGTTCCCACGAAACATAGTGTATCATAACGTATCACAACGTTGCATATCGAAAACTGATGAATCCTGCTATTTTTGCTCGTAGCCATGACGGAGCCCAGAGTCGCGTTGCTAGTTCGGGTGCCGACAAGTCTCAAGTCACGATTGGCGGAGATGGCGAAACGTGAGCGCCGGTCTTTGAGCAAGCAAGTTGAATTGCTCCTGGAAAGGTGCGTCGAGACTGAGGGTCGAAAAGGCGTCGCCACCCCCGCAAAGGGCGGCCGCCGCGGGGAGAGTTGACGGGTTGACCCGTACCAATTGCCATTGAGAATCTGAGGATTCTCCGCCCCTTCCAATGAGACTTTTGCGTGCGACCGGACTTAACCCGACACTATCGGTGCACTAACATTATTTTCCTGCCGCGTTTCCGATTATTCCAACAGAATGAATCAGATACCGACAGAGTTCGCAAACCCAGCGCCGCTGTGGTCTCCAGGTGAGCGATACGAGCTATTTTTATCGCTCACGATCAGGCATAATGTGAGCGATACAGGCGCAGTCTTTCGCTCATGACCTGGAACTGGCAACAACCTAATTGGCCCGAGTTTACTTGGGAGAAAAGCAGATTGGCCGCGGCCGAACAACGTTTCTTGCTCGGCGGCGGTGTGCTCGTGGGAATGGTCAAGCACTTGAGAGACGAAGACCGCGATCAATTGACCGTTGAAGCGATGAGCACGGAGGCGGTGACGACTTCCGAGATTGAGGGGGAGATCCTGGACCGGTCAAGCGTCCAATCTTCGATTCGAAGGCAGTTGGGCCTTGCCGCCGACAACCGGCGCGTGGGGCCGGCAGAACAAGGAATCGCAGAGATGATGGTGGATCTTTACCGCTCGTTTGCCACGCCTCTCTCCGATGAAATGTTGTTTCGATGGCACAGCATGCTGGTTCGCGGTCGGCGCGACCTCACGGATATCGGACGTTACCGCTCCGGTGAGGAACCGATGCAGGTGGTTTCCGGAGCAATGCCCGCGCCCAAGGTGCACTTTGAGGCAACGCCATCGTCTCGAGTGCCATCCGAGATGGCGCGCTTTGTGACTTGGTTTGAACGGACCGGACCCGGCGCCAAAGAGCTCATGTCAGCGCTGACGAGAGCAGGAATTGCGCATCTCTATTTTGAGAGCATTCACCCGTTTGAGGATGGCAATGGGCGGATCGGACGGGCGATTGCTGAAAAGTCCTTGGCCCAGAGCTTGGGTCAGCCAACGATAACCGCCCTGGCGGCCACAATCCTTGCTCGTCGCAATAACTATTACGGTGCGCTCGAAGCCGCCAACCGGCAGAACGAAATCAGTGACTGGCTGGCATGGTTTGCAGGGATCGCCATTGAAGGGCAGGAGAATACAGCTGCTCTGGTCGAATTCTTGATCGACAAAGCGAAGCTACTGGACCGGCTGAAGGGGCAGCTGAACGCCAGACAAGAGAAGGCGCTGTTGCGCATGCTCCGCGAGGGCTCGCGAGAATTCCAAGGCGGACTCAGTGCGGGCAACTACGCCACGATCACCGGGGCATCGCCAGCCACCGCGACTCGCGATCTCGTGGATCTGGTTCAGAAAGGTGCACTAATCAGAAGTGGGGAACGCAAGCATGCGCGGTATCAAGTCGGCGTCGCATTGCGGCCAACAAAGCGCGTAACCGTCAACGAGCGGGGCGGCCTAATCGAGTCATAAATCAAAATCGGCAATGTGGCCGGATTGGACTTGTCGACTGTAGTTCCGTGGGACAGGAGGATTCCGCTTGTTTGCGGGAAGCCGCCGCCCAGGGACTAACGCTAGTTATGTATGACCGGAGGACGATTCCTCCCCTGCTTAAGACCTGAGCGGGAGAAGAGCGAATGCATGGCGGCGTGGTTTTTGTGGACGAAAAAACAATTTCGCTCGCGGATATCGGCGCCTTGGTCTGGGCCCTGACCAGACTGGCAAGGGAAACTGGGGATTGGGACTGGACTAACAGAATCTCTTTCCTGCGGCGCTGATGCCCAATCGCCTCGATGTGATCGTGAAGACAAACCTTGCAGGATTTCGGCGTTGAGGCGCGACATTCAGCAGATCGCTGATGACGAACAGAGGACCATCACGCAAGTCTGCGAGATGCTGCTACAGGAGAGATACACCGGCGGAGCACAGGATGCACCGTTTTGCGCAGCGTCAGTTTTGAATGACAACAGCCGTCATTTCTGCATCAACGAAAGTAAACGTCACCATTGGCCCCTTCCGCACATTTAGCACCAAGGGAGGACGAAAGCAGACGATACAGATGCCATTTCTGTGCCGTACGCTCGGATACACGATCCCCGCTGAGCCACTAGTCAACAGTTTAAGTCCAAGCGCTTGGGGGGCGGTGTAGCTGTTCGGGTCT
>PKXK01000236.1:19131-26000 GCA_003132325.1 Acidobacteriaceae bacterium | reverse complement strand
GTAGGGACGGCCGCCCTCGGCCGTCCAAGCCGAGCACAGCTCGGCAGCTGTCGGTAGTCACAGCAAATGTGGATACGCTATAGAATGCAGAGCATCCGTCGGGCCTCGCCCGACTGGACGGCCGAGGGCGGCCGTCCCTACGCAAGCGTAACGAGATGACAAGAAAGTAGAGCAATCATGACCGACTCCCGCGCCTTCCTGCGCCACACCCTCGCGACCATCGCCTATCGCGGAGCGAAAGCCATCCGCNNGCGCACGTCGGCGACCTGATGGACTGGGGCCTCGCCATGTCCGAAGGCCGCCGCGAATGGCACGATTCCACTCCGCTGGCGTGGGAAAAAGAATGCGAGCGCTTCTTCACCGCCCTGAAGAAATTTGATGATTACCTGGCGTCGGAAAAGCCGCTGCAAGTCTCCGCCGAAAAATTGTTTCAGAGCGCGCTCGCCGACGCGCTCACTCACATCGGCCAGATCGCGATGCTGCGGCGAATGGCCGGCGTTCCGATCAAGGGCGAAAATTATTATGTCGCCGAAATCACCGTAGGACGCGTTGGCGCGGACCAGGCGGCCCCGCGCAAGGAATTTGACTAGGGGCGTCTTGTAAGTGGCGCGCTGCATTGCATCCATATTACGCAGATCACAAATCTCGGCAAAGCCTAAGTAATCGTTGCGGCGCATGGATCATAAATCGATGGCCTAGAGAGGAACCATGGAAGTTAAACTCATCCTTTGCCCCATTGATTTCTCAGAGTTCTCGATAAGGGCGTATCACCATGCGCTATCGCTGGCCGAACACTATCGCGCCAAGGTGGTGGCGCTGCACGTCGTAGAGCTATTCCGATTTCCTTCCGCCGGCTTTGCGGCCTCCGCGGGACTCTATGATGAGTTCTGCCAGGCGGCTCGCGAGAGCGGCAAGGAGCAACTGCAAGGATTCGTGAAAAACCACGCCCACGATGAAATTCACCCGGAGCTCGTGGTGCACCAGGGAATTGCCTCGGACTCGATTCTGTTGTTTGCGCAAGCGCAGAAAACGGACGTGATCGTCATGGGAACGCACGGCCGGAGAGGGTATGACCGCCTGATGCTGGGGTCGGTGACCGGCCGGGTGATTCGCAGGGCTCCATGCCCGGTGCTCGCAGTATGTAAGCCGCCGCACGACTCCATGGCCTCAGATAGAGAGCGGGGCCACGACCACCACCTGAGGCGAATTATTTTCTGTACGGATTTCTCCAAGAATTCAGAGCGGGCGTTGAACTATGCGATCTCTGCGACGGAGGAGTACGACGCCGAGCTCACGCTGCTGCACGTGTTGGAGGACGTCCCAAGTCCCGCCAAGACGGAAGGGGCCATAGCCGCAGCGACGGAGCAACTCGACAAACTGATTCCACCGGAGGGACGCAAGACCCTCAAGATTAAGACGGCGGTGCGCATCGGAAAACCATACCGGCAAATCATTCAACTTGCCCTGGAAACGCAAGCCGACATGGTGGCTATGGGAGTGCATGGCCGTGGCACCTTGGATCTAGCGGTGTTTGGTTCGACAACCTATCGGGTGATGCAGTTGGGACCCTGTCCGGTTCTCGCCGTCCACGTTTGAATCGACAAATGACGCCGAGGCTCGCAGCCAGGAGCGCGGAATTAGACCACGACCGGCTTCTCTGCGTCCTTGGTCGAAAGGCCGCCGCTGAGTAAAATAACGGGAAGCGGCCTTTTACCAAGGCGCGCAGGAGATGGAATGGCTTCCGGCGAAACGGCAACTGCTGTCACCAGCACGATTCCGCAGCTTCCTAAACACAAAGTCAAGATCAAGAAGACGGGCCAGCGCGCCTGCAACGAGAAAAACGATAAGGGCAAGTTCTGCGGCGGACACCTGAAACGTTGGTTCTACACCGTCGACGTGCTGGAACAAGAGTGCGGTGACGTGGAGAAAGCCTGGGGAGCGGACGCCGAAGTGTATCGCTGCGAATTTTGCCAGACGCTCTACCTGCCCAGTCCCGGAGATCCGCGTGGGGTGAACGTCGCAGGACGAGGCCAGCTTTCGGTGTTCGGGTTGACGGTTCCTCCGAAGGAAGAGAAGAAGGCGTAGAGACGCGGCTTGCCGCGTCTCGGGTGCGGGGAGACGGGGCAAGCCCCGTCTCTACAGGCAAAGCTATTCGAAGGCCGGAGGGGTGCCGGCTTCTGTGAACATTTCTGAACTGATTTACGACTGGAATCTTCTTTATCCCAAGTCGCTGCATCCGCCGGGCCCCGTGCGCCTGACCGATGAAACGCTGCGCGACGGCTTGCAGTCGCCTTCCGTCCGCGATCCTTCCATCGAACAGAAGATCGAAATCCTGCACCTGATGGAGGCGCTCGGCATCAACACGCTCGACCTCGGCCTTCCCGGAGCCGGGCCACGCGCGGTTGAGCACGTCACCGCGCTGGCGCGCGAAATCGTCGCCCACAAAATGAAGATCACGGCGTACTGCGCCGCCCGCACCCACGCCAACGACATTCGCCCCATCGCCGAGATCGTCCAGAAGACCGGCCTGGCCATCGAGGTCGCCGCGTTTCTCGGAACCAGCCCCATTCGCCGCTACACCGAGGGCTGGGACGGGGACTTCCTGCTTCAAACCACGGAAAAGGCCGTCCAATACGCGGTCTCGCTCGGTCTCGAAGTCATGTACGTCACCGAAGACACCACCCGCTGCGATCCGGAAACGGTGAAGCGGCTCAACTCGGTGGCCATCAACTGCGGCGCGCACGCCCTGGTGCTCTGCGACACGGCCGGACACGCTACGCCCATGGGCACGGTGGCGCTGGTCAAGTTTGTGGTTGAACAAGTGATCAAGCCAACAGGCCAGAAAATTCGCCTCGACTGGCACGGGCACTGCGACCGGGGATTGGCAACCGCGAACGCCATGGCGGCTCTGGTGGCGGGTGTGGATTGCGTTCACGCGACGGCGCTCGGCATCGGAGAACGCGTCGGCAACACGCAGATGGATCAGATGCTGGTCAACCTGAAGCTCATGGGCATCGCGCCCTGGGACAAGCAGGACCTGACCAAACTCAAGCGCTACTGCGAGGCCGTCTCCGCCGCTACCGGCGTTGCGATTCCGCCGAACTATCCCGTGGTAGGTGAGGACGCGTTCCGCACCGCCACCGGCGTTCACGCCGCTGCCGTCATCAAGGCGTACAAGAAAAATGATGTTGAACTGGCAAACACGGTCTATTCCGGAGTGCCCGCGCAATACTTCGGACTGGAACAGATTATCGACATCGGCCCCATGAGCGGGAAATCCAATGTCCTGTTCTGGCTGGAACATCGCGGCATTCCAGCGAATGACGACGTGGTCGAACGCATCTACAAGTGCGCCAAGTCAAGCGATCACACGCTCACCGAAGCTGAGATCATGGAGTGCGTGCAAGCAGCGCGCTGAAATCGCTGTAGAGACGGGGCTTGCCCCGTCTCCGCGGTGGGAGACGCGGCGAGCCGCGTCTCTACAGGAGATTTGACTCCGGCTCCCGCCCTAGTTCCGCGGATGCTTGACACTCGATTCATCGTCCTGTAGTGTCCGCCAGCAAGAGGCTAAAACTCAAGGCGCCCATGGAATCCTCCGATTCGAAGCCAACGCGAAGTGCCTCGTCGTCGAAATCCCACGGCAAATCCGAGCCCTCCCGCAAACCGTCGCAGCCGGCCGCGATCACCATCCGCGACGTCGCCGAGCGCAGCGGATTTTCTTCCGCCACCGTTTCCATCGTGCTGAACAACGCTCCGCTGGCCCGCTACATTCCCGACACTACCAAAGGAAAAATTCATCGCGCCGCCCAGCAGCTCGGATACCGTCCCAATCTGTTTGCGCGCTCGCTGCGAGGCCGCCGCAGCCACACCGTGGGCGTCATGGTGTTCGACATGACCGACCCTTACTGCACGCTGGTGCTGCGCGGCATTGAGAACACGCTCTTTCAGTCCTCTTACCTTCCCATCCTCACCGATGTCCACAACGAGCGCAGCCGCTTCGAGCGCTATCTGGAAATGCTGCTCGACCGCCGCATCGAGGGCCTGGTCGTCCTCGCCAACTGGCTGTTTGTGGACATCAACGTCCTCGCCGATCTGGAGAAGAACAACATTCCGACCGCAACCGTAGGCCGCGAGCTCAACAACGACAACATCAGCTCCGTGCTCGTCGACAATGCCGTCGGCGCTCGCGCCGCCCTCGAACATCTCCATTCGCTAGGCCATCGCAAGATCGCCTTCATCCGCGGCCCGCGTCAGTTGTCCGACACCGAACCGCGCTGGCGTGGCGTCAAGACCCTGGCCCGCGAACGTGACCTCGAACTCGATTCGCGGCTGATCGTCGATCTACCAGAATCGGGAGACCCGTTTTCAAGTTTTGAACAAGGATACAAATTGACGGAGGAGTTGCTGCATCGCCGCCGTCCCTTCACCGCGCTCATGGCCTTTGACGACATGACCGCTTTTGGCGCCATCCGCGCGCTGGTCAAAGCCGGCATTCGCGTTCCCGATCAGTGTTCGGTGGTGGGTTTTGACGACGTCGCGCCCGCCGCCATCTACTCTCCCGCGCTGACCACCGTGCGCCAGCCCATGGAAGTGATGGGAACGGCGGCGGCCACCATCGTGCTCGAAGCCATCAACGCCGGCCTCGAAAAGAAACCAACCCGCACCATTCACCGCCAAATTGTTCCTGAGCTGATCGTGCGCGAATCCACCCGCAGCCTGAAGTAGCTTTCCGGGGCACAATCCGACATTTTCCCTTGACAGGGAGAAATCCCTGACGCAGTATTGATACGTTTTAATAGCGGCATTTGCCCGTTTTCTGAGACGGGCGGCAGCGCTGGGAAGAAATTTGGGATGGGAATGAAGATCGAGCCCGGCAGAAAATTCGGAGCACAGCATCGGCGGGACAACCCGGCGGTCCCGTGCTTCCGTCTTTTGTTTCGTTCCAAATCCGTGAGGAGCCAGTTATGAAATTTCGTCTGCGTTTCGGAATCGTAGCGGGAGCGTTAGTTCTTTCGGCGGCATTCGCGCTTGCCCAGGCGGGTAGGGGCAGCATCAGCGGCCTGGTCTCCGACCCTACGGGGGCGATCGTCAATGGCGCCCAAGTCACCGCGCTCAACCATGCCACCGGAGTCGCGCTGCACACCGTTACCAGCGCTGCGGGCTTGTACAGTTTTGTATCGCTGACCCCTGGCGTCTATGTAGTCACGGCCAGTCAAAAGGGCTTTGAAAGCGTCGCTCAGGACAATGTGCCAGTGACGGTGGATCAAGTCAGCACCGTGAACATCGCTCTGCGAGTCGGCAACGTGGCCGAGACGGTTGAGGTGACGGCTACACCGGAACTGGTGGATACGACCAACTCCACCGTAGGCCAGTTAATTGATTCGGCCGCCATCGATCGCGTCCCGTTGCTCACACGCAATGTCTTCGATCTGGTGCAACTGAGCGCCGGCGTAACCCCGGCCAATGGAGCGCCCAACTCCTCCAGTTCGCAGGCCATCATCAACATCTCGAGCGGACGCCCGGGAATCGATGTCTCGTCGTACACCATCAACGGCGCCATCCAAGGATCGGTTTACTATATGCTCGACGGCAGCCCGCTAGGCGTTGCTGAAAACAACCTCGCCGCCGTCCTGCCGGCCATGGAGATTCCCGAGGATGGCGTGGAAGAGTTTCGCGTCGAGACCCAGAACACTCCGGCCTCCTATCAGAGCGGCGGCGCAGGCGTCATCAGCCTAGCCAGCAAATCCGGCGGCGACCAGTTCCATGGCGATGCCTTCGTGGTTCTCCGCCCGGATGTCCTTGCCGCCAACGAATACTTCAACAAGCAAGGCCAGTTATTGGCCGGTGCGTCCAACCAGTCGCCGGCCTTTCACCGCTACCAGGAAGGCGGCGCCATCGGCGGCCCCATCCTGCACAAGAAGCTTTTCTTCTTTGGGGATTATGAAGCCACGCAAGAGAAACTGTATGATAACTCAAGCATCTTTACCGTCCCCACCACCGCGGAAAGGGCCGGTGATTTTTCAGCCGACAACTACACCATCTATAACCCGCTGGCNNCGGAACGCGGCAGGAGTTTCCCACCCACAACGTAATTACCAGCTATCCCGGCCTCACCCTCAATCCAACCGCGGTGGCGTTTCTATCCCACATGCCCAAATGCAACTATCCCAATCCCGCCACTTGCGATTCGGCCACGGATGAACACCTGAACAACTATCAGCTTCCGGGTCTGGATCCCATAACCGCGCAGAGATTCGACGTTCGCATGGACTANNCGCGGGGGTCAACGCCTTCAACAACGATTGGGATCCGAACTACGCCCAGAACGTCACCAACGCGCGTAACTTCATCATTGGGGACGACTACACCATAAATCCCACTACGGTCTTGCAACTGCGCTACTCCTTCACGCGCCACTATGAAAATCAGGGGGGTGATCCTCGACAGAATGGCTTCGACATCACCTCGCTGGGATTTCCCGCGTCGCTGGCCGCGGCCCAGGCGTACAAGACCCTTCCCATCGTGTTTTTTAACGACGTGGGAGGCGGCGTCGGCGGCACCGCGAACTACAATACCTTCATCTTTGCCAGCATGAACCACGACTTCAGCGCGACCCTCACGAAGGTAGTGGGCAAGCACGAACTCAGCATGGGCGCGGAATATATGAAAAGGTTTTTGAATGTGGGCCAACCCCCCGCATCCTCCGGCTGGTACTATTTCGATAATTCCGCTACCGACCAACAAACCTCACCAGTGTCGGGTACAACCGTGGGAGGCAGCGACTTCGCTTCGTTCCTCCTGGGCATGGGGAGTATTCCTGGCAACGAATCGGTGAATTTCACACAAGATCTCTTCTCCGCGGTAGCCAG